>JAXEPX010000072.1:0-6337 GCA_034117325.1 Phascolarctobacterium sp.
GCACTGCTTTGTATTTTGCCAAGGTTCATAATTATAAGGATACGCTGGAATCCTGCCTAGCTCAGGATAATATTCCTACCAGTCTTTATGATGGCTTAATCCAAACTGTGCACGATAATTTTGCGCCCCTGCATGAGTATATGCAGCTGAAAAAGGATGTGCTGGGCTATGACGAGCTCCATCCCTACGATATTTACGTACCCCTTTCTAAGGCAGCGGACAGCTTCTCTTGCACCTTCCCTGAAGCATGTGCAAAGGTTGAAGCGGCCCTAGCTCCCTTAGGCGAAGACTACATCTCTACTTTACACAAGGGCTTGACCAGCGGCTGGATTGATGTTTACGAAAACAAGGGTAAGCGCTCCGGCGCCTATTCCTGGGGCGTGTATGGCGTGCATCCCTTTGTACTTTTAAATTATCAAAAACGCTACAGCAGCATTTCCACTATTGCCCACGAAATGGGTCATGCACTGCACAGCTACTACAGCTCTCAAAATCAAAGCTATGTAAACTCTGAATACACTATTTTCTGTGCCGAGGTTGCCTCAACAACCAATGAAAATCTGCTTTTGGAATATACCTTAGCTCACGCTACGGATGAGCAAAAGATTTATTTGCTTAACCAATTTTTAGAGCAGGTGCGCACTACAGTTTATCGTCAGGTACAATTTGCCGAGTTTGAGAAATTCATTCACAGCGAAATCACTGCCGGTCGCAGCCTGCAAGCCGAGAAGCTGGAAAATTATTGGCTCGCAAGCAACAAGGAATACTATGGTCCGGCGCTAACTGTGGATCAAGAGCTGGCTAGTGAGTGGTCCCGCATCCCCCACTTCTATACTCCCTTCTATGTTTATAAATACGCTACTGGCTACAGCGCAGCTACAGCCTTTGCTAGTGCTATCTTGAACAAGGAACCACTGGCTGTTGAAAAATACTTGGGCTTCCTGAAGGCTGGCGGCAGTGACTACTCTCTGAATATTTTGAAGAACGCAGGTGTTGATCTTACTACACCGCAGCCTGTAACAGTTACCCTGCAAAAATTCGCTGCCAAGCTCAAGGAATTAAAAGCTTTGCTTGAAAAATAATATAAGGAGAAATAATGTTAAGAGAAATATCTGTTACGCAAATTCAGGACCTCCTCCCCTGCTTAGAAGCACTGGACGCACATCATAACGCAAGGTCCATCTATTTTTCCGGTACTTTTCCCGCTCAAGATAATTCTCTTAAGCTTACGAAATTTGCTGAAGCAGTCAAAGCAGGAACAAGTAAAATTGCTGTTATTACAGATGATACTAGCGAAGAAATTCAGGGCTTCTGTAAAATTGACTTTCACGAGGACTATGGCAAACTAGATTATCTTGTCGTACTGCCTGCAGCAAGGCACAAAGGTTATGGCGACCGACTCATGCAATGGGCGCTAGCTAAATTTAAAAACAAGAATCTACACAAAATCGAAGTAAAGGTTGTCTATGGTAACGAAGCTCTAGCCTTTTATGATAAGTACGGCTTCAAAATCAGCTCGCAGATACTATTGAAGCTGTAAAAAATAAAATTAACCGCTTGTAGAACTAATCTACAAGCGGTTTTTCACATTGGTGATCCAGGAGGGATTCGAACCCCCGACCCACGGCTTAGAAGTACTTTACTTTTGTCAACATCCACACACAGCCCCACCTCTCGAAGCACCTTCGGAGCGGTATATACATTGTACTGTTTCAGCTCCACGGGCGTGTTCTCTTGTAAAACGAAAAAAGTCCTCGTATAGCCGAAGCCGTACTAGGACTTTTTTCTACTCATTTTTGCCTTTTTTTGAGTCGATATATCGAAAAAGTTTTCTCGCTACTCTTGGGCAAAATAATCGATTACGCCTCTTGCAATGGCTCTGGCAAAGGAATTTCCCGACCTGTTCACTTTACCAGACCTGCAAAATGCGCTTGTTGAAGCTGTCGCCTATGGCTATGGCATTGTGCCTCAAGTGTTGAGCGACACGACCATGGATGATTGGCGCACCTAACAAGGCATCCGCTTTTCGATATTTGTGATATGTTTGCTAAAGCTGACATGTTCGGGCTCGGTAAAGGAGTATATCCAAAGAGCAAACTGCCGGCACTCCCAGTGCATCCGCATTGCCTGTGCAGATACGCAGAGCTGTACGAAGGCGAAGTGGATATGAGCAAGGAGCGAGAGCAAATAAAGAAAGCAGGCGATGAGTGGTTGAAAAAGCTCCCAGAAGCTCGCAAGGCTCAAGTCCTTGGCGTAGGTGGTATGGCAAAGTGGATGCAGGGCGAAGATTGGCGCAAGCTGATACATAGCTATGCAGGCATGCGAGAGGCGGAGACGAGGTTAAGCAATGCGAAAGAATTGTTGCAAAAAGAAATTCATAGAGGTATAATTAGAGTTAAAAAGGTTACACTTTATGCGGAACCAAACTCAATAACCGAAGTGGTTAGTGGTAAAGGTGGAATAACTCGTAATTATTACGATGAGAACGGTCGACAATATAAGCAGATTTCAAATAACGACCATAACCATCCGACATACAAGGATTTTGGAAAAAACGGCGAACATGCACACGATTATGTATATGATGATAACGGAAAAATCATAGATAGGCCAGCAAGGGAATTAACTCCAGAAGAAAGGCAATTCAATGGTGATATATTATGACCCAAGAAGAACTAAGAGAAGCGATTGCATCACTTGTAACTGATATAGAATATTGCTATAATGGTGTAGATGGTGCTATATGTCCGATTAACGCAAAGCATATCGACCTTAGTTATGGAGAAGATTGGGGCACTTACGCTAGCGTCGATGATGCAATGAACGCAAAAATATTGAATGGCAAAAGCCTCAACGATGTATGTCAAGAGTTGACTATTTATTGATATGGATAACTTCAAAATTATATACAAAATTCTAAAAGCCTTCGAGGTCAACATGGATGCCGAGGAGCCGAGCTGGGAGTGCATAGAGGCAGAACAGCTACGAATCACTGAGGCACGTTGGCGAAACATCATCGAGATGCTCGTCGATGCTGGTTATCTTGATGGGATTAAGGTTATAGAAACGGCAACAGGAGTCGTTATTAAGTTTATAAGGCCGAGAATCACACTAAAAGGCCTTGAATATTTAGAGAAAAATTGAATGACTGGAATTAAGCAGATTTTGAGTATTACGCTCGAAGTCTGCTTTTTTATTTGCCATGGAGATGGCTACAAGTGGGCGGAGGCCCGTAATACGGAGGTATTAAAAGCATGGAATTAAAAGAAGTTTACACCGCATTGGAGAAGGTGGAGAACGGTGCGGAGCTTGAGGATTCCGTACAAGAGCTGACCTTGCACAAAACACTTTGATGAGCGGTCAACTTGGTATGGTGGATGGCGTTCCTATTATGGAAGTCTCTCGTAGGCTCGGCCATGCTCAGGTCTCTACCACTTTGAACAAATACGGCCATGCTTTAAAAGGCTACGAGCGCAAAATACCTAACAAAGTGCAAGCTATCTTTAATATATGATGTCCGTTCCCATTACACACCGAAAAATGTGCAACCGCATAGACAAAAACAGCCAAAAACAGGTAAAATCGGGCAAATTGTTCGCACCTCACAAAAACCCTAAAACACAACAAAAAAACCGCAAAAGGCTTGTTTTTTAAGCACTTTTGCGGTTACTTTTTATGGTGATCCAGGAGGGATTCGAACCCCCGACCCACGGCTTAGAAGGCCGTTGCTCTATCCTACTGAGCTACTGGACCATATTAAATTGGAGCGGGCGATGGGAATCGAACCCACAACATCAGCTTGGAAGGCTGAGGTTTTACCACTAAACTACACCCGCATTTAGTCTGGTCGGAGTGGCAGGATTCGAACCTGCGACACCCTGCTCCCAAGGCAGGTGCGCTACCAAACTGCGCTACACCCCGACAACAGAGTATATTATATCATGTAACAGTACATTAGTCAAGAGTTATCTCTAAAAGCAACTGTTACAAAATATCTGCAGTATGATAAAGCAAAAATAAAACGGCTCTACTTTCGCAGAACCGTGTAAAAATCTTGGTGCCGGAGGCCGGACTCGAACCGGCACGGGCGTGAACCCGCTTGATTTTGAGTCAAGTGCGTCTGCCAATTCCGCCACTTCGGCAACTCAATATTCCGATAGGTATCAGAACAATATGTATTATACTCTCTTCTAATTGTTTTGTCAAGCCTTTTTTACATATTATGTGACTACTAGCTATATCTATCAATCTATCTAATTATCCATACACATAGTCGAAGCTTCTTTACAACAACTTGCCTAAAAAGCATCTTAAACTAAGTATACAAATAAGCAGCAGAGAGGCTATTCGCCTATCTGCTGCTTTAAATCAATTATTTCAAAATACGGCATGCACCGTAGTAACGAGCTCCCCAATAGCCAGTAAAGGCAGAAGAAACAGTAACACCAGTACTAGTACCAGCATGAATAAAATTGCCATTACCAACATAAATGCCTACATGGGAAGCACCCGGCTCATAAGTAGTATAGAAAATCAAATCGCCAGGACGCAATTGGCTCATAGAAATCTTTTTACCTGCATAAAATTGGCTGTCAGCCATACGAGGCAAATAGACACCAGCACGCTTAAATGCATACTGCGTAAAGCCTGAGCAATCAAATCCATAAGGAGAGGTACCGCCAAATACATACGGCGTACCGATAACACTATAGGCTGCACGCAAAATGCTTCTAACGGTATTCTGAGCACGGTTAGGAGGCATTTCCTTGTTCATCAATGCCTTATAGGTAGCAGAACCTACTACACCATCAACCTCCAAACCTTGAGCAGACTGGAATTTTTTTATAGCTGCCTCGGTAGCAGGACCAAACTCACCATCTATAGTTCCAACTGAATAATTCAGTTCAACTAAACGTTTTTGTATTGCTAATACTTCTTCGCCATCGTCACCACGTTGAAAGGAAGCAAACGCACTCACTGCACCCATCAAAGTAAAGAGCACAGTAAAGCAAAGTGTTATTACTTTCTTTTTACCCAATCGCATCCACATCCTTTCGTCTTCTAATACTCTCTTATTATAGCACATACCCTGATATTTGTAAAATTTTATTTTCCTAATTATTTCCCGAAGCTCTAACTAGTCGTTTTTGTTACTTTCTGTACATTTTATGTGGCGCGCAACGAGATATAATGGTCTGTGCTTAATTTCTTCAAAGATACGACCAATATACTCACCCAATATACCAATACCGACAAGCTGAATTCCACCTAAGAAGAGCACACACGCCATAGTGGTAGCCCAACCAGGAACAGCATCGTCAATAACATATTTAACATAAAATACGTGTCCCAAAAGCAGAATACTAAACAAACCGAATACAAGACCAATATAAAATGCCCAACGCAGAGGCAGATTAGAAAAAGCTGTAATGCCATCTAAAGCAAAATGCAACATCTTATGCAGATTGAACTTAGAATACCCGGCAAAACGTGGTGGTGCTACAAATTCCAAAACAGCTACATTAAAGCCTAAGGTAGTAATAAGACCACGAATAAAGCGAGCACGTTCTCGATATTGCTTAAATGCATCCACAGCAATGCGATCCATAAGACGAAAATCACTGCCACCAGGAGTAATTTCTACCTTTGAAAGCGCATTGATAAGCTTGTAATACACTTTAGAAGTAACATTCTTGAAAAAGCCTGCATCCTCAGTAGCCATACGTTTTGTTTGAACAATCTCGTTGCCATCCTCCCAAAGGCGTAGCAGCTCAGGAATAAGTTCAGGCGGATGTTGCAAATCGCCGTCCATAGTGATGATAGCATCACCATCAGCATTATCCATACCACAGGTAATAGCCATCTGATGCCCATAGTTACGGCTTAAAAGATATGCCTCTACATGTTTATCTTCCTTAGAAAGCTCATTCAAGATAACTCTACTAGAATCCTTAGAACCATCATCAACGAATACAATGCTATAGTCATATTTTTCAGCCTGCATCACAGCAGTTGCCCTCTTATAAAATTCACGTAAATTGTCCTCTTCATTAAAAACAGGGACTACCAAAGAAACCTTTTTCATTTTGCACCATCATTTCTTAAAAAAAGGCTGCCCGTAGGCAGCCGTGCATCCATATGAGTACTCAATAAGCCGAGTTCTGTTCCGCATAGCGGTGACAACCATTTATCTAGGCTTACAGTTACCTGCAAGCTCAAGCGACGCAACCCGGGAGGCTCAGCGGGCCGCTTCATCCCTCCCCTATTTGGTCTTGCTCCGGATGGGGTTTACCTAGCCAGCCTGTTACCAGACTGCTGGTGCGCTCTTACCGCACCG
>JAXEPX010000073.1:0-87126 GCA_034117325.1 Phascolarctobacterium sp.
AAAATCGCAAGCGATTTTTTACCGCTAACCTCGACCTTTTGAATGCTTAGTGTCGGACAATCTCCGTTCGACTTGCATGTGTTAGGCATGCCGCCAGCGTTCGTCCTGAGCCAGGATCAAACTCTCCAATAAAGTTTATTGAAGAACTAATCTAGCTCTTATTATTAAAAGAAATTAATTTGACTTGGTCTCGCGTTCGGAGAACGCTCGACCCGCACATTCGCTTTTTAATAGGTTCAATGTTCAGTTTTGAAGGTTCAAGTGTCTAGCGACTTTAGCATTTGCTGCCGTATCGCGTCGACTTGTATATAATACCACGCGGGAAATAATATGTCAACACTTTTTCTGAAGTTTTTTTGCTTTTTTTCTTCTTTTTCTCTCAAACGCTCTCTTATGGCTTTTCACACCCATTCTTTCCTAAATTAATATGACAAACGTCGTTACTAATGGTATAATAGTATAGCTGTTGGTGACTAATTACCTATAGCCAATCTTATAAATGAAGAGGTAGAAAATGTTAAAAGCACTTAAATTTTTAGTCATTAGTGTTATTTGCCTGATGATTATGGGATGCTCCGTGCTTTATGGCTTCTCCAGCCTATTTGCGCCCCCTAACATGGACGAAACACTGATACCTGATGCTGCTTCTCAATTCTATGATATAAATGGTAACGTCATTTATACCACCCTTTCTGAGGAGCGCCGTGTTCCGGTTACCCTTGACAAGATACCCAAGCATGTGCAGAAAGCCTTTATTGCTATTGAAGATAATCGTTTTTATGAGCATGGCGGTATCGATTATCGTGGCACTGCCCGCGCCCTTGTCTCCACTTTAAGCGGTCACGAGGTACAGGGCGGCAGTACTATTACGCAGCAGCTTGCGAAAAATGCCTTCCTTACTCAGGAACGTTCTATTGTTAGAAAGATTAAGGAAGCCTTCATTGCGAAGGAGCTGGAGCACAAGTATACTAAGGATGAAATTCTCACTATGTACCTAAACCGCATTTATTTCGGTCAAGGTGCTTACGGTATTGAATGTGCTTCCCTGTATTACTTTGATAAGCATGTCCAAAATCTGGACATAGCTGAGGCTGCAACACTTGCCGCTATTCCGAAAAGTCCTAACTATTACAACCCCTTTGAAAATCCTAAAGAGAGCAAGACTCGTCAGGAGCTTGTTATTGACCAAATGGTAAAATACGGCTTCATTACTGCGGATGAGGGTGCTAAGGCTAAGGCTAAGAAAATGGTCTATAGTACTTCTCACAAAACCCAGAACGACCCCCGCGCATACTTCTTTGATATGATTAGCCAAAAGGTTATTGAAGAGGTTGGCGCAGATGCTCTCTATAAGGGTGGTCTGAAAATTTACACCACCCTGGATATGGATATGCAAAAGGCTGCCGAAAAGGCTATGCGTCATTTGCCTTCTTATTATACTGATGGCAAAAAGCTTACCCAGCCGCAAATGGCTCTGGCAGCAGTTGATCCCAAGACCGGTTATGTGAAGGCTATGGTAGGCGGTCGTGGCCAAGATAAATTCAACCGCGCTACGCTGGCTGTACGTCAACCCGGCTCCGCTTTTAAGCCCTTCGTTTACCTGACTGCTATGCAAAATGGCTTTACCCCTGCTAGCGTTATCGAGGATAAGGAAGAGGAATTTGCTCCCGGCTGGAAGCCGCAAAACTCCGATCTTGAGTGGCATGGCAAGGTTAGCCTGCGTACTGCTTTGAAGCGCTCCCTGAACGTGCCCACTATTAAGCTCGCACGCGAGGTTGGCGTAGATAAAATCGTGGCTAATGTTGAAAAAATGGGCATTAGCACCTTGGTAGACTCCGGTGCCTATAGCGATGCCAACCTGGCTATGGCCCTCGGCGGCTTGAGTAAAGGCGTTAGCCCCATAGAAATGGCCTCTGCCTATGGCGTTTTAGCTACTAATGGTCTTTATAGTAAGCCCATGGCTCTCTTGAAAATCGTTGACCGCGATGGCAAGGTGCTTTACCAGGCTAAATCCCAGACGAAGCGTGTCATTGATGCGCAAAGCGCTTATCTCACCACTAATATGCTGGAGGACGTTCTCGTTAGTGGTACTGGCGGTGGCATGGGCATTGGTCGCCCGGCTGCAGGTAAAACCGGTACTACCGATACCTATATTGATGCTTGGTTCTGCGGCTACACGCCTGACCTGAGCACTGCAGTTTGGGTTGGTGATGATAATAACAGACCCATGCAACGCATGTACGGTAGCGGCGCGCCGCTCTCCATCTGGCATGAGTTCATGGTCAATGCTCTGGCCTCTACTCCGCGCACCGGCTTCAGCAATCCTGGTGTAACGATTCCTGCAGAGCCCGAAATCAAGCAGGATGAGGATGACAAGGATAAAGATAAGGACAAGGACAAGAATGCGAAGGATGCAGCTAAAGCAGATGCTAAGTCTACTGAAGCTGATAAAAGCACTCCCACTGTCAAAACCAAGCCCTCTTCTCAAAAGAAAAGCATGAAGTCCCGCATTAACGAGATCATGGGCAAGCCCACTGTTAGCAATCAACCTACTCGTAACTAAAATTTTTACCGCAGTTCAATTGGACTGCGGTATTTTTCTTGCCTTTTGTGTATACAGTATGCACGCTTTTATGGTATAATAGCTTTAGCAAGAAATTATTCTTTTCGAATTTAGATAAAAGGAGGCTCCCCATGGAAAAGAAACCTGTAAAAATAATGGAAACCGTACTCCGCGACGGCCATCAATCCCTGGCTGCCACGAGAATGCGTATAAATGATATGCTACCTGCTCTTGAAAGACTTGATGACGCTGGTTACTATGCTCTTGAGGCTTGGGGAGGAGCAACCTTTGACTCCTGCCTGCGCTTTTTGAACGAGGACCCGTGGCAACGCCTGCGCACATTGAAGAAGCACCTGCCGAAAACTCCGATTCAGATGCTGCTGCGCGGCCAGAACATCCTTGGCTATAACCATTATGCAGATGATGTTGTGCGTGAATTTGTAAAGCGCTCCGTAGCCAACGGCGTTTCTATTATTCGTATTTTCGATGCTTTAAATGATACTCGCAACCTGGAATGTGCTATGCGTGCAGCTAAGGAAGCTGGCGCTCATGTACAGGGCTGCATTGTTTACACTATTAGCCCCTATCATAAGGATAGTGACTTCGTTAAACTGGGTAAGGAATTAGCACAAATGGGTGCTGACTCCATTTGTATTAAGGATATGGCAGGCCTCTTGCGTCCCTACGCTGCGGAAAGCCTCGTGCGTAGTTTGAAAACTGATGTAGGTCTTCCTGTTGATCTGCACACCCACTTCACCAGTGGCATGGGCGATATGACCCTGCTGAAGGCTGTAGAAGCAGGCGCAGATATCATTGATACTGCCCTCTCCCCCTTCTCCGAGTCCACTAGCCAGCCCTGCACCGAATCCATGGTCGCAACCCTGCAGGGTACTCCCTATGATACCGGCATTGACCTAGCTAAGCTGAATGACCTTGCTGATTACTTCAAGGGCGTGCGCAAGAGCTTGACTGAAGACTTTAGCCTGAATCCCAATATTCCCATCGACCCGAAGGTACTCACCTTCCAGATTCCTGGCGGCATGCTCTCTAATCTGCTCAACCAGATGAAGGAAATGGGCGTTGCTGACAAATATCCGCAGCTGCTCGAGGAAATGCCTCGCGTGCGCGCAGAACTTGGTTATCCCCCGCTCGTAACGCCGACCAGCCAAATCGTAGGCTCCATGGCCGTACTGAACGTAGCTCTCGGTCGCTACAAGATGATTCCTCGCGAGGTGAAGGACCTTATCCTCGGCAAATATGGCCGTACTCCGGGACCGATTGACCCCGAGGTGCGCAAAATGGCTATCGGCGCTGCACCGCAAATCGACCATCGCCCGGCTGACGATATCGCTCCCCAGCTGAAGAAGCTGCGCGAAAAGCTGGCTGAGGAAGGCTTCCCCAATGCACCGATTGAGGACGTGCTGAGCTATGCCTCCTTCCCCGAGGTTACGCTGAACTTCCTGCGTCACAGCAATATCGGCATGCACTTCCACGACATGTAATAACATAAGAAAAGACCTGCTTCCCATCTTACTGCGGAAGCAGGTCTAATTTTTTTGTTTACAGAGTATCGTCAGGATATTCCTCTTGGATATCCTCATGAATATTTTCCGGCTCGTGAATAAGCTGAATTTTTACACGCGTAATGCGCATTTTGGCAATTTCTTCAATGGTAAATTCCGCCTCAGGCGTCTTCACCTTCTGCCCAATCTTAGGCGGATAATCAATCTGTGCATAGACCCAACCACCGATAGTATCGCAGTTTTCGGTATCCAGCTCCAGCTCGAAGACATCATTGATATCGTCCAAAAGCATTTTGCCGTCCACAGAATAGGTTTTATTACCCTTATCCTCTACCTCCGGGCGCTCCTCGTCGAATTCATCCTGAATCTCGCCTACAATCTCTTCGATAATATCCTCCACCGTAACCATACCTGCAGTGCCACCATATTCGTCAATGAGCACAGCGAGCTGACTACGATGCTTTTGCAGCATTTTTAAAAGCTTACTAATAGGCAGGGACTCGGGGACCAGCAGCACATCGCGCGCCAAGCTACGCAAATCCGGCTTTTGGCCCGCGTTCAAATCACGCAGCAAATCCTTGATATGCAAAAAGCCGATGATATGGTCCTTATCCTCAGCACAGATAGGGTAACGCGTCATGCGTTCCTCCAGTGCAACCTTGATATTTTCCTCGATGGAGTCCTCAAGGTAAAGGCAAATCATATCGGTACGCGGCACCATGATATCGCTCGCTACCCTATCGGAAAAGTCAAAAACATTATCCAGATAGGTAAGCTCCGTCTTATCAATATAGCCATGCTTATGGCTTTCCTCCATCAGGATGCGGATTTCATCCTCGTTATGGGCCTCTTCAGCTTCACTCGCAGCCTCCACGCCCATGCGGCGCAAAATCCAATTGGCCACATGGTTCATGAACCATACTGCAGGATAAAACAGCTTGTCAAACATTAAAAGCGGCCAAGCTACAAAAAGCACGATTTGCTCCGTCTTTTGGATGGACAAGGATTTCGGCACCAGCTCGCCCAGGATAATATGCAGGGCGGTGATTACGCTAAAGCCCAGCACAAAGGCCACGGTATGCTCCAGATTTTTCGGTAGCTGCAAGAGCTCAAATAGCGGATGCAAAATTTTCGCTACTGTAGGTTCACCAATCCAGCCTAAGCCCAAGGAAGCAAGGGTAATACCCAGCTGGGTTACGGACAGATACGCATCTAGATGCTCCGTTACCTCCTTCGCATGCACTGCGCGGCGATTACCCTCCTTGATAAGTGTATCAAGGCGCGAGGGACGAATTTTAACAATGGAAAACTCGGAGGCCACGAAAAAGCCGTTCATGGCCACCAGTAAAAGCACTATGATGACATTAAGAATTATTATAAGATAATCCAAGAAAATCTGTAGCTTCTTAACTTCTCTAAAAAGACTAAAGAAGCTAACAGGTTCACCTCCATTTGCTTAATGATATTATTTCTATTTTACCATAGCCAGTTCTTAATGCAAAGATTATTTTTGACGAAAAGCCTTATTTTGCAGCAATTTTACTTTAATCATGCTCCTAGCTACGCAAAAAAACACGTCCCCACAAGGAGACGTGTTTTTTTATGTTTAAAATTAAATTATTTTACAGCTTCAGCGCAGCGTTTGCACAGGGTCGGATGCTCTGCATCAGCGCCAACCTCGTCGCTATAGATCCAGCAACGTTCGCACTTATGACCTTCTGCCGGCAGAACAGTAACCTTCAAGTCCTCGCGGCCGGTAGCTTCAGCACCAGCAGCAACACCCTCTACGAGGGAAGCTTGGGAAACGATCAGCAGAGTTGCCAGATCCTTCTCCACGGAATGCAGGATAGCCAGAGCCTCGCCCTCAGCGTGCAGCTCTACCTTTGCATCCAGGGAGTGACCAATCTTCTTCGCTTGACGAGCCAGCTCCAGCACCTTGGTGATTTCGCTACGGATTTCAATGAAGTTATCCCATTTAGTCTCCAGAGCTTCGTCAATGTATTCTTCCTTAACTGCAGGCCAGGGCAGCATTTGTACGGACAGCGGAGCATTAGCAGGCTTCTTCATGAATTGCCATACCTCTTCCATCGTGAAGCTCAGTACGGGAGAGAGCATAACGATGAGGTCCATCAGAATCTCGTGCATAGCAGTTTGCGCGCTGCGGCGTTCCTTGCTATCTGCCTTGTAAGCATAGAGGCGATCCTTAATAATATCCAGATAGTAGCTGGACATTTCAACGGTGCAGAAGTTATGGATTGCATGGTACAGAACATGGAAGTCATAGCTTTCATAAGCAGCGGTAACTTCCTTCTTCAGGAGCTGCAGATGCATCAGAGCCCATTTATCCAGCTCCAGCATTTCGTCGAACGGAACTGCATCCTTTTCATAATCGAAGTCATTGGTGTTGCCCAGGATGTAACGGATGGTGTTACGAATCTTGCGGTAAACCTCAGCCAATTGCTTCAGGATTTTCGGGGAAATGCGGATATCTGCCTTGTAATCGGAGGAGGATACCCACAGGCGGATAATATCAGCGCCATATTGTTTAATAACATCCTGCGGCACGATAACGTTGCCCACAGATTTGGACATCTTGCGACCTTCGCCGTCTACAACATAGCCATGGGTCAGTACGGACTCATAGGGAGCCTTACCGGTTACAGCTACGCTGGTCAGCAGGGAGGATTGGAACCAACCGCGATGCTGGTCACTACCCTCGAGGTACATAGCTACAGGCCAGCCCAGCTCCGGACGTTTTGCAGCTACTGCCATGTGAGAGGAGCCACTGTCGAACCATACGTCCATGATATCGGTTTCCTTGTGGAAATGGTCATGGCCGCATTTCGGGCATACGGTACCAGCGGGCAGCAGCTCTTCAGCGCTGTGAGCCCACCATGCGTCACTGCCCTCTTTCTCGAACCAGTTAGCAACGGAGTCAATAGTAGCCTCGTTAATCAGATGCTCACCGCATTTATCGCAGTAGAATACAGGAATGGGCACGCCCCATACACGCTGACGGCTAATGCACCAGTCGTGACGGTCGCTAACCATGTTGTGAATGCGTTGCTCGCCCCAGGACGGAATCCATTGTACGTCATCAGCAATAGCCTTCAGTGCATCATCACGGAAGCCATCAACGGAAGCAAACCATTGGCTGGTAGCACGGAAAATGATGGGGTTCTTGCAGCGCCAGCAGTGTGCATATTGGTGCTTAATGTTCTCTTTACCCAGCAGGCAGTTCAGCTCAGCCAGATATTTCAGAACCGGGATATTAGCATCGAATACAAACATACCCTTGAATTGCTCGCCTGCTTCTGCAGTCAGCTTGCCTTGCTCGTCAACGGGGCAGAGGATGGGCAGCTTGTATTTCAGACCAGTTTCAAAGTCGACATCGCCGTGACCAGGAGCGGTATGTACGCAACCGGTACCAGCTTCCAAAGTTACGTAGTCAGCCATAACTACGAGGCTCTTGCGATGATTATATTCCGGGAACGGATGCTCGCATTCAGCGAACTCCATCTCTTTACCCAGGGTGGTGCCGAGGATATTGCTCAGGTCCTTATGGCATTTTTTGCCAACCTCGCCCAGCAGGTCCTTCGCCATGAAGAGTACTTCGCCTTCGCATTCAACCCAAGCATATTCCAGGGTCGGGTTCAGCGCAACAGCAACGTTCGCAGGCATGGTCCAGGGGGTGGTGGTCCAAATTACCATATAAGCCTTTTTGCCTTGAGCAGCTGCGGGCAGCTGACCATTATCCTTTACCAGCGGCATTTTTACGAAAATGGTCGGAGTCTTTTGTTCAGCATATTCGATTTCTGCTTCTGCCAGTGCAGTTTCGCAATGCGGGCACCAGTAAACAGTCTTTTTGCCTTTATAGATATAGCCCTTATTAGCCATGGTGCCGAAAACGCGGATTTGTTCAGCCTCGAAGCTATGGTGCAGGGTTACATAGGGATGATCCCAGTCACCCAGTACGCCCAGACGTTTGAAGTCCTCGCGTTGGGTATCAATCCATTTCAGTGCGAAATCATGGCATTTGCCGCGCAGGGTCAGGATGTCCAGCTCGTTGCGGTTCAGGCCCATTTCTTTAATGCAAGCATGTTCAATCGGCATGCCGTGGGTATCCCAGCCAGGAACATAAGGAGTATTATAGCCCTGTGCATATTTATATTTCATAATGATATCCTTCAGGATCTTGTTCAGCGCATGACCCATGTGGATTTTGCCATTAGCATACGGAGGGCCATCATGCAGCACCCATTTCGGCATATCAGCATGCAGCTCTTGTTTCTTGTTATAGATATCGTTGTCCTGCCAGAATTTCAGGAATTCGGGTTCACGTTGCGGCAAGCCAGCACGCATGGGGAATTCGGTTTCCGGCAGATTCAGTGTCTTACCATAATCCATTACTCTTAACCTCCAAAAATACTTGTAATATGTATAAAAAGTAAAACTAAAATCGAGCAAGGGCCACGTTAAGCAAAAGAAAAAGCTCCGTCCGCCAAGGGACGAAGCTCACTAATCGTACATACTCCGTGGTACCACCCTCATGACAAAGTAGAACACTCCTCGCTAAGCATAAATAAGCATAGCTCGGACACCTTGCCACTCGCATGCGCTTTATCGGGCGCTCCCGTATGCAGCTACTTTATTAGTAGATTGAAGAAATTTCGCCGCATCCACTCCCAAGTGATTTTCACCTGCGTTGCTACCGATTGGGCTCGCACCCTCCCCAATTCGCTTCTTCCGCGCTGCAGATTACTGTCTTGTTCATCATGTTACAATATAAAAGCTCATATCATTATATATTAGCTACGGGCAAAAGTCAATAAAGCGGGCCTCATTCCAGGAAATTTTTCCTGACAAATTGTCACTTTCTTGACAGATAAGCATAACTCTGACACATAATTACTGGCGTCAGCTTTACATAGTCATTTATTTTCCGGACAAGCTTATTTCTTTTCGTATTTAAAATTAAAAATACCGAAGCCCTTTCCCTGATGTAAATGGCTCACATCATTAAGGCGGAAAATAGTATGCTCATGCCACTTATTAATGCCCAACACCGTCACACTGGCCGGCGCAATATCCACGGAGTAATTGTGGGCTACCACATCCTCCATATCCATGCCCAACCATTTAAAAATAATATTTTGCAGGGTACCCTTATGCGCAACAATGAGGAGATTTTCATGCTCCATATCTGCACACTGCCAAAGTCCCTTCACATTACGCTGATAGAACTCACGGCGCGTTTCGCCACCAGGATAATTGCGATGATCCAGCTCCTGCTCCGTCGCAGGTTTACAGAAAAGGTACTTGGCCTCTTCCTCCGTTAAGCCAGCTGCGACACCATTATTCTTCTCGCGCAGGAAGGGACAATACTCTATCTTAGCACGCATTCCCAAGGCATCAGCTAGTATCTGTGCCGACTCAGCAGCACGCTTTAAATCACTCGCAAGAATGCGCAGCTGATAATTTTGTCCATTAGTCAGATTAACTCCGGCAAAATCACGCGCTAGCTGCTCAGCAGCAGCACGCAGCTGTGCTTTGCCCTTCTCTGTCAACTCGGAATCAGTCCAACCCCCGGTCAGGTGCTGGGTATGGTGGGTTGCCTCCCCATGTCGTACTAAAATTATCATGCCAGCCACCACCTATTCTTCAGTCTGCTTTGTGAAATTTTTCACCAGCTCTACCTGTGTTTCTAATAAGTGGAGCATGTTTTTACAATGCAGCTGAGACTTCTTCACTTGATTCTCATAAGCCTGCTGTGCGATAGAAGCGCGAGACTCCGCATCAAAAATAATCTTCCGGCTTTTTTCCTCTGCATCGCCAACTAATTGACGATATTTAGTATTAGCCTCCAGCATCATCTTACCAGCCTCATTGCGTGCCTCCTCCAGCAAGCGATTAGCCTCAGCAGTGGCACTATTAGCACGCTTTTTGCACATATCCTCGGTGGTCAGACGCAGCTTATCCGTTTCTGTTTCCGCACTACGGCGCAAATTATCTGCATAGGCCTTAGCCTCATCACGCAGCTTATTACACTCAACAATAGCGGCCTGCAGCATATTATCAGTCTTGGTTTTCGTCTGATTATAAAGGTCCTCGGCATGTACCATAGTCTCCTCGTGCAGCTTTTGCGCAGCAGCCTTCGCATCGGCCAGCTGCTGCTCGCACTTCACCGCAGTCTCCTGCTCTAAGAGCGCTGCCTTTTTTTCACTCGAGGCCTTCACCTCATCAGCTGTTTCCTGCGCCACAGCCAGCGTGCTCTGCATGGTCGCTTCCATCTGCTGATAGTACTCCAGCTTGGAGCTAACCCGCTCGATGGTCTCCTTCTGCTGCAAATTATCCAGGTAGAGATAATTATATTCTTTAATCAGCTCCGCCATGAATTTATCGACCTCTTCCGTTTCATAGCCGCGAAAGCCCTTGGAAAAAGTCTTCTTTTTTAAATCCTCAGGAGTTAGCATTGATGTGTCCTCCCTTTTATTAAATATAGCGTTTTAAAGTAACACTAATGCGTCCTTTTTTTGTAGTACCGCGAATCTCAGCTACCTCCACGCGTCCACGCCCACGGAAGGATAGTACATCGCCTTCCTTGACTGGCTGCGCAGCCTTCTTGGCCTCCTGCCAATTGACCTTTACATTAAGCCCCTTGATTTCATCAGCCATGCGACTTCTCGATACGCCATAGCCTGCTGCTGCCACGGCATCGAGGCGCAGGTCGCTAACTGTTGCATTAATGACCTTCACCTTTTCTTCCTTTTGCAACAGCTCTTCGCGGGAAATTTCCGTCAGCGTCACCGGTGCTGCGCCAATTTGCGTTAAATTGCCGCTTAAATAATTCACGAGCGACTTTTCAACGACGAATTGCGCACCCTCGGGAACGAAGACAATATCGCCCAACGCCTCGCGCTTCAGTCCCGTGCCCATGAAGGCACCGAGGATATCGCGATGGGACAAATCATAGTAACGCTTATCCCACGCGGCAAGGAAGTACGCCATGCCAAAATCAGGTTGACCGTAGAAGTCCTCTGCCACATAGGCAGCCTTTACGCGCTCTGCATTAGCAAAGCCACCGTCTGCCTCGAGCTTGACATTCTCAAAATTGGCCGCGATAATTTCCGCCACATTATAAGCATGAGGGTCTAAAAATTCGCTGACGCGAAACTTGCGACTTTTATTCGCACCCTCAGCAAGGTCCAGCAGCTTCGCCGCCAGCTGTTCATCACCGCTCGCTTTAAAATATCGTAAAATTTTCTCTCTATCTGCCATAAATTATTCCTATTGATTCACTTTACTTGCTAAAGTTTAGCGCTAGCATGAGCTTCTTAGCCCTGCAGCTCCTTACTACGCGCCAGCACTGCCTGCACAGCGTCATAGAAGGCACCGCGTACACCATGATTTTCCAGAGCATGAATACCAGCAATAGTCGTGCCGCCTGGGCTCGTTACCTGATCACGCAGCTGCGCCGGGTGCAAGCCGCTTTCAATGCACAGCTTGCCACTGCCAGCCAGTGTTTGCGCTGCCAGCTTGATGGCCAGTGCACGGGGTAAGCCCGCACGCACGCCTGCATCCGCAAGCGCATCGATGATGACGAAGCAGTAGCCAGGACCACAGCCGGAGATGGCAGTAATCGCTTCAATAGCCTTTTCGTCGACAAATTCTACTTCGCCGCAGCTGGAGAAAATCGCTGCTGCATCAGCGCGCATCGCCTCGGTAACGGCAGCATCACAGCAGATGGCCGTCATGCCTGCGCCACAAGCGAGGGGCGTATTCGGCATGGTGCGAATCACGGCAAAGCCCGGAGCGTACGCATGCAGCTGCTCGATGGACACACTGCCCATAATGGAGAGCACCCATGCACTCGGCTTCATGGCAGCGATAAGCTCGCTCGTCAGTGCCACAGGAGCTACCTGCGGCTTCACAGCGAAAATGACGAGATCTGCATCAGCAACTGCTTGAGCATTATCAGTCATGGCATTAATGCCATATTTTTCGTTTAAATAGTCACAGCGCTTTTGCGTGCGATTGCCCACAAAAATAGCCTCGGGCTTTACTAAGCCACCGCCGAGAATACCCTTAATAATGGCCTCGGCCATAGCGCCACCGCCAACAAAGGCAATCTTCTTAGCATTAAGCTGCTTTAAGCCTTTTACTTCTTCCAAGGCTGCTCCCCTCTTTCATCATACATCTCTTCGCCAGCATCTATATCTACATTTTTCGGCGCACAGATTAAAATATCACGGCCCAGCTTTTTCATGCTGCCGCCCAGAGCGTAAATCGTGCCGCTAATAAAGTCCGTCATACGCTTGGCAACAACATTATCAGTGCCTTTAAAGTTTACTACTACAGGCTCGCTGCCACGCAGATAGTCGGCCACCTTTTGGGAATCGTCGAAGCTAGTAGGCTCAAGTACAACAACATTGATCAGCTTATTAGCCACTGGCAAATTCAGTGTACGACTTCCCATTTTGCCAATTGCCTGCTTAGGCTCACTCACCGGAGCATCCTGTTTATTTTCCTTTTTAAAAGGAGCTTTAAAGCTTAAAGTAGGCTTTTTAGGTGTGCTTTCCTTTTCCGTTACTCCTGTAGCAGGGGACTCCTTCGGCTTCACAGAGGTAGGCGTGAGCTCCTTCTTGCGGAAGAGAGATTGGCGTTCAGGCTTAGCAACGGTCTCCTCCTTAGGCAGAGGCTTTTTAACCTCTAATTCCTCATCAAAATCCTCATCTACTTCATCATATAAATTCATAGCGTCCATGATTTTGTCAATTATTTTCATATATTCACCAGCTTTACATTAAATTTTCTCTATTAAAATTTATAGCTATAATCTCGTTGCCCAAAAAGCGCCGTACCCACACGCACTACATTAGCGCCTTCCTCAATAGCAATCATATAATCGCTGCTCATCCCCATGGAGAGAATATCGATTTCGGGGCGCTCCGCCTTAAGCCTAGCAAAGGCACGATAGCCAGCTGCAAATACAGGACGTGTCTCCTCCACATCCTCGCATTTTTGAGCAATGACCATCAATCCGCGCAGGCGCACATGGGGATAATCAGCCAGCTTCGGCAAAAGCTCCAGATATTCAGCACGCTCGAGACCGGACTTTTGCTCCTCGTGCGCAATATTTAGCTGTAGCAAAATATCCTGCACCTTGCCTATGCGTGCAGCCTCTTTATCCACCGCTGCCAAAAGATGCTCGCTATCGATGGACTCGATTAAGTCGAAGTGCGCTACAGCTTGGCGTGCTTTATTCGTCTGCAGATGACCAATAAGGTGCCAATAGCCCTGCTTGCCGATGGCTTCCTGTTTATGCTTGGCCTCCTGCACGCGGTTTTCACCAATATTGCCTATGCCTAAGGCTAGACTTTCGGTAATAACCTCAGGCGGATGGTTTTTTGTAACGGCTACCAGAGTTATGTCGCTGCCAGTGAGTAGATTTTGCTCGGTGCGTTTTGCAATTGCAGCTTGAATATGCTGCTGCACCTGCTTTAAGTTTTCAGCTAACAATATTTATACCTCCCACTCTCCAGCAAAAAATCTATGCTAAAGCTTTGCAGCTCTTGCTGTTTTGCAGATTAGGGAGCAATGCATACACTGCTCCTATCATATTATTTTAGCATATCGCTTAAACCTTGTCTATGAAGGTAGTAGAATTAGTTACTTAAAGCCGGAAAAATTTTCGTTCCGCCAGCTTGTACATTGTCTATATTTAGATAACAAAAATCGCTGTCACTACTAAGCTTTTACTCAGTAGCAACAGCGATTATATTTCTATGAGGTTATTTTCGTCTGAACAGCTTGCGTATGATTATATTTTTATTTAAGCCAGCTTATTCAGCATCAATTACGGCAACACTATGAGCAGTCTCCAGGCTCTTTTTACGGGAGCTTACCTTCTCCCAATGCTCGAAGTAGAGCTTCGTCTCAGTAACTACCACACCACTCAAGCCAACGAGGGCAATCAGGTTCGGAATCGCCATCAGGCCGTTTACGATATCAGCAATAACCCAAATGGTCTCCAGCTTCAGGAATACGCCCAGACCTACGAGAATGATGTAGCCAATGCGGTAGGGCATGATACCTTTAACACCACAGAGGTATTCCATGCAACGCTCGCCATAGTAGCTCCAGCCGATGATGGTGCTGAAGGCGAAGAGTACGAGGCCACCAGTCAACATATATTTAGCCATGCCGGGGAAAGCACTTGCAAAAGCAGCTTCAGTCATTGCAGCGCCGTTCACATCGCCACACCATACACCGCTAACGATGAGAGTCAGACCAGTCATGGTGCAGATGATGATGGTATCAATAAAGGTACCGGTCATGGAAACGAGACCCTGCTCAGCAGGCCATTTAGTTTTCGCAGCTGCTGCGACAATTGGCGCGGAGCCGAGACCTGCTTCGTTGGAGTAAATGCCGCGTGCGATACCGCTACGCATTGCCAGCATTACGCTTGCACCTACGAAGCCGCCGGTAGCAGCAGTAGTGTTGAAGGCGCTATTAATAACGAGCTTAATAGCAGCAGGCAGTACGTCTGCATAGTAAACGAGAACGCCCACAGCGCTTACAACATAAATCGCAGCCATGAAGGGTACGATTTTACTTGCAACCTTCGCGATGGATTGCAGGCCACCGATGGTGATTACTGCTACCAGCACGGTCAGTACTGCTGCAGTATAAATCGGTTGAACACCGAAGGAAACATCTACGATGGAGGTAATTGCATTTACCTGGGTAAAGGTACCGCTGCCGAGGCTGGCAGTCATAACGCCGAAGATGGCGAACATTACAGCCAGGGGTTTATATTTTTTGCCCAGACCCTGTTCAATATAATACATGGGGCCACCGGAAATATTGCCATTGTCGTCCACCTTGCGGTATTTTACAGCGAGCACGCCCTCGGCATATTTCGTAGCCATGCCGAAGAAGGCTGCCATCCACATCCAGAACAGAGCACCCGGACCACCCATTTTTACTGCGGTAGCAACGCCAACGATATTACCCGTGCCTACGGTTGCAGCCAGTGCAGTACATAGCGCTTGGAAGCTGGATACGTCGCCATTACCATTGGAGCGAGCAGAGAAAATCAGCTTCAGTGCCTTCGGCAGCTTCATGACCTGCAAGAGGCCGAGACGAATAGTCAGCATAATACCCGTGCCGATCAAAAGGATCATCAAGGGCGGACCCCAGACCAGGCTATCGAATTGATTCAAAAGTTCTAACATGTTACATTTCCCCCTAATAAATAGCAAAATAATAAAGTGTTTTGTGACCTTTTTTATCAGACCACGAGCAATATTGTAACACAGATATATTATTCAATCAATAGACAGGGTAATTGTATACACGTATATTTTTATAGTGTAGCATATTGTATACATGAATACAACACACAGAACTTTCCTACCACAAGGCAAAAAGAAAACTCCAAATGGCTCATCACCACTTGGAGTTATTCTTTACAATATGCAGCTATAATTATTTAATTACGCCAATTTCTTTGTAGTATTTAGCAGCACCAGCATGCAGGGGCAGGTTAGCGATGTCTTTTACTGCATCAGCAGGCTTCAGGCCCTTCAGGTTCTTTTGCGCCTTACCCAGCTCGTCGATGTGTTCCCAGAAGGATTTGGTCAGCTTGTAAACGGTGTCCTCGTCGAGGTCATGACGGCAGAACATAACCATTTTAATAGCGGAGGTTTGGATATCCTTATCTTGGTTCGGATAGGTTTTAGCAGGAATGGTATATTTTGCATACCAAGGATATTTAGCTTGCAGGTCAGCAATGGTCTTGTCGTCGATAGGAACGAGGTGGCAGCCAGCGGTCAGAGCTTGGGAAACAGCTGCAGCCGGAGCGCCGGACATGATCCATGCGCCGTCGAGGGTGCCGTTTTGCAGCATATCAGCAGCAGGACCGAAAGCGATTAATTCAGTTTTGATGTCTTGCGGGAATTTCATGCCCACGGTGGTAAAGTGGTTCATGCATTCGTTGTAAACGGAGGAGCCTGCAGCAGCAACTGCGAAGTGCTTGCCTTTAACGTCAGCCAAGCTGTTGATGCCGGATTTGTTGGTAGCAACTACTTGGTTGGGGTTCATGTAGAGGCCGCCGATAACCTTCAGGTCCTTATAAGCATGGTCTTTGAAGCTGTCGGTACCTTTCAGGCATTGCAGTACGTTGGAGCTGATTGCGATGGATACTTGAGCTTCGTTGTTGGAAACCATGTTCAGGTTAGCGATGCCGCCTGCAGATGCTTGGCTAGCAGCTTGTACGCCAGGAACGTTTTTAGTCCAGTTGTTGGTGATGGCAGCGCCTACTGCATAGAGGGCACCGGATGCACCAGCGGTCGGGAAGTTAATTTTAACGATTTTTGCAGGAGCCTTAGCAGCTTCCTTTTTTTCGCCGCCGCAACCAGCGACTACACCTGCGAGCATGGTTACTGCCAATGCTGCGCATGCCAGACGTTTCCATGTGGATAATTTTTTCATGATGTTTCTCTCCCTTAATTATTATTTTTTATATTGGCTACTGTACATAAGTAGCTAGATACCGATTTTATTGTATTATTATAAATTCGCAATTAGATATCGTCAGCTCAATTTACTATTTTCCTCTTCGCATCCACTGCATAGCAGCGATACCCGCGAACAACGCAATACCAATACCGTCAGTAATGAGCCCCGGATAGAGTAGCAGCGGTGCGAGCGCAATCAAAGCTGCACGCTCGACGAGATTGCAGCGCGTCACAAGCCAGCCCTCCAGACCTGCAACCAGACCCGCCGTACCAAGCAACGCCGTCACAATCGCCCAAGTAGTAGCCGCAGTAGTCGCAGCCTTATCCACGCCAATCAAAAGCACAGGATTATCCAAGAAGAAGAACGGAATAATAAAGCCGATAATGCCTAGGCGCATCGCCCAAATACCAGTCTTCGTCTGATCCGAGCCCGCGATACCACTCGCCACATAAGCGCTAATCGCAACCGGCGGCGTAATATTACTCAAGCAAGCATAAATCAAGCAGAATAAATGGCTCGTCAGCGGCAACGTACCCGCATCAATCAGCACCGGCACAGCCACAGCCTGCACAATAACATACGCAGCCACGCCCGGCACGCCCATGCCCAGAATCGTGGACATAATCATAACGAAGAAGCCAGTCAGATAAATATTATTATTATCGACAATATTTAAAATCAAATAGCCCATATTCAGGCCCATACTCGTCAGCGTTACCGTACCGATAATTACACCGATAATAACGCAGCATACACCAACACTTATTGCACCCTTTGCGCCCTCAACCGTAGCGTCGAGAATAATTTTGGGCGTCATGCGCGTTTCCTTGCGCAGCCAGCTAGCAGCAATCGTGCCGATAATCGCATACACTGCAGCGTAAAGTGGCGTATATCCTGCAAACATCAGGCCAATCAAGAGCACCAGCGGAATCACCAGATGCCCCTGCTCCTTCACGACCTTCATCGCGTTCGGAATATTTTCCTTCGAAAGGCCGGACAAGCCTAAGCGCATTGCCTCGAAATGCACTGCCATCAGCAGGCCCACATAGTAGAGCAGCGCCGGTACAATGCTCGCCAGCATAACCTTCGTATAGCTAATGCCAAGGAACTCCGCCATAACGAAGCCAACTGCACCCATAATCGGCGGGCAGAACTGACCACCCGTAGAGGCTACAGCCTCGACTGCGCCTGCGAATTCCTTCTTATAGCCAGTCTGCTTCATCAGCGGAATGGTAATCGTACCCGTAGTCGCTACATTCGCTACTGCAGAGCCATTAATCATACCCATTAAGCCGCTCGCCAATACGGCAACCTTCGCCGGACCACCAGGAGTCTGTCCTACCAGAGTTAAAGAAAAGTCATTGATAAATTTAGAGAAGCCGCTATATTTCAAATACGCGCCAAAAAGTACAAAAAGGAAAATATACGTTGCCGAAACGCCGATACCAGTACCCAGCACGCCCTGCGTCCCCCAGAACTGCGTGATTAAAACGCGCTTCAGCGTAAAGCCATTGTGGCCTAAATAGCCCGGCAAAAATTCGCCAAACCAGTTGTAGCCGAGGAAAATCAACGCCAGCACCGCCAAATTACCGGAGGCACGACGTGCTGCCTCAAAGACTACCAGTAGCGCCGCACCCGCAATGATAACCTCGTGCGTGTCAATGCGTCCGCCCGTCATCGCTATGCGCTCATAGTTTAAAATCAAATAGCCAAAGCTGCCCACACCTAGGATAATCAGCACAATATCCCACAGCGGCGGAAGCTTGCGTACACGTTTCTCTTTTTTATAGGTCGGGAACAGCAAAAACGTGAATAATAAGAGGAAAATGCAGTGCATTGCCCTCAGGTTAATCGCACTAATAACACCAATTGTTGTAAAATAAATTTGGAAGCCCGCCCAAACGCAGAGTAAAGCGATAATTAGCTTGCCCAGCGGACCCTGGTAGGTACGCATTCTTGCTTCCGATTCCTTTTCCTCCAGAAGCTGTTGGGCTTTTTTATCTAACTCAGCCTGCGTTGCTTGTGCTTCCTTGACTTGTTTTTCAGACATTGAATTACTCTCTCCTTACTACCATGCTACAAAACGGTCATAATTTTTTATTATTATACACCTTTTGTAAATACTTGGCAATGAATGTCCGCTTTATTTTTCTAAATAAAGTCCGAACAGGAGCTTCCTGCGCTAGCCGTTTCTTTTTACGCTGAAGCATGCTATAATGTTAGGAGACTCAGATTACGAAATTAAGGAGCGTTGAAGCTTATGAAAATGCAAATACCTGTTAAGCAGGGTGATAAAATAGAATTACTCGTCACCGGTCTTGGCTCCAGTGGCGAAGGTGTAGGCAAATACGAGGGCTTTACCATTTTCGTCAAGGGGGCTCTGCCTGAGGAAAGTGTTGAGGTTACTATTACCCTCGTGAAGAAAAGCTATGCCGTGGGACGCCTCGAGCGCATCATCACTGCTTCCCCTGAACGTGTGCAGCCTGCCTGCCCCGTCTACGAAGCCTGCGGTGGCTGCCAGCTACAGCACCTGAGCTACAAGGGACAGCTCGCTGTGAAGCGCCAGCAGGTGCAGGATGCACTGACTCGCATCGGCCACCTCAACGTAGAGGTTCTGCCCGTGCTCGGCGCCGCTAATCCCTGGAGCTATCGCAATAAAATGCAGTTCCCCGCTGCTATTAATGCCGAGGGCGAGCTGCAGATTGGCTGCTATGCTACCGCTACGCACAGCGTTATCGATACAGAAAGCTGCCTCATTTCCCAGGAGGCTAATAATGCCATTATGAAAACCGTGCGCACCTGGATGAAGCACTACAATATCAGCGCCTATGACGAAAAAACTGGCAAGGGCATCGTGCGTCACATCATGGGCCGCGTGGGCGTACATAGCGGCGAGGTTATGGCTGTCATCATCACCTCTGGCTACGAGCTGCCCCACCGCGCCGTTTTAATTGAGTGGCTGAAGCGCTACGTTCCTGGCCTCGTCAGCGTAGTGCAAAATATTAATAAGAAGCAGACTAATGTTGTCATGGGTCCGAAGACGAAGCTGCTTTACGGCTCCGAAACGATTAAGGATAGCCTGGGCAGCCTAAGCTTCCATATCTCTGCCCAATCCTTCTTCCAGGTTAACAGCGAGCAGGCTGAAAAGCTTTATAATAAAGCGCTGGAATTTGCCGCTCTGAGCGGTGACGAAACTGTTGTGGACGTGTACTGCGGTACGGGTACCATCTCCCTTTACCTTGCGCGCCATGCGAAAAAGGTCTATGGCATCGAGATTGTTGCTCCTGCCATTGAAAATGCAAAGAAAAACGCCGAAGAAAATAATTGCCAAAATGCGGAGTTTATTCTCGGCGACGCTGCCGTCGAGCTGCCGAAGCTCTTAAATAGCGGCGTAGAGCCCGACGTTATCCTCGTCGACCCACCCCGTGCCGGCTGTGAGGAAAAGGTGCTCGCTGCCATTGCCGGTGTGCGACCCCGCCGCATTGTCTATGTATCCTGCGGCCCCGCATCTCTTGCGCGCGACCTCGCCTACCTCGAGGAGCACGGCTACAAAACCATGCTTGTGCAGCCGGTTGACATGTTCCCCGCCACTAGCCATATCGAGAATGTGGTGCTCCTAGAGCAGAAGTAGCCCAGAGCAAAAGTAAAAAGCAGAGCTTCCTGCCCTATTTTAGGGCAGGAACAAACTTTCGTATCTTTTATTAAGACACATATACAAAAAAAGAGACACTTCCGAAATAAATCGGAGTGTCGCTTTTCTTATGAAATTATTTTACCCACAGGCCTTTGTCATCTTTTTTGTAGCCTGCCAGCTCGATTGCCAGAGCAGCCATAACCTTGGTTGCGTCTTTGATTTGCACATTCAGCTCTTCAGCACGAATGAAATCATCATGGCACATTTCGGACGGTGCCTTGCTGGTCAGCAGGGTGTATTCGTTTTGCATTTCTACGAGAGCTTGCGCTTCTGCGTTAAATTTTTCCATTATAAACAGTCTCCTTTACTATATACCAATTGTATGAAAACGTGAGAAGTGCCAGACTGCGAGGCGGATTCTCTTACGTACATATCAAGAAAAAATTTCAGAAGTACCGGAAGACGAGCAATGGCGACGACGGCGTACTAGAGGTACGTCTAGGAGCCATTGTGAAGTATAACAGTGCTTATGGAATTTTTAGTTTTATTGAACGATAACATTCAAATCGCCAACAGCGTGCGTTACATCCTTAACAGAGGAAAGCAGCGCCAGGCGATTATTCTTAACATTAACATCCTCCGCCATAACCATAACATCATCAAAGAATTTATTGATCGGTGCTACCAGCTTAGTTGCCTCTGCCAGTACTGCTGCATAGTCATATTTAACGGAAGCAGCCAGTACCTCTTTATTAGCCTCAACTGCAGCCTCATGCAAAGCTTTTTCAGCATCAGCCTCGAAGAGATTGGCGTTAATAGCAGTTTCTTCCTCAATCTTCTTGCACAGGTTAGCCACACGGGTTGCAGCCTGAATCAGAGCAGGAGCTTCCTCGCTAGCGACGAAGGTATTCAGAGCTACTGCACGTGCATAGAGGTCAGCAAAGTCGTCATTGCGCTCCTCAGCCAGTACTGCATCAACTACGTCGTAGCGAATGCCTTGATCAATCAGCATATTGCGCAGACGTTGTTTCATGAAGTCGCCAATTTGCGGAACGAGCTTGCCGGTCTTCTCCGGAGTGATTTGCAGCAGGAAGAGAATGCCAGCGATTACCTTGTACAGGGAGATATGATAGTTAGCATCCAGCAGGATATTGATAATGCCCAGAGCTTGACGGCGCAGTGCATAGGGGTCCTGGGAACCAGTCGGAGCAAGACCACGGCTGAAGGTAGCGCAGATATTATCCAGCTTATCAGCAATGCCTACAATACGGCCGATATCACTCTTCGGCAGCTCATCGCCTGCAAAACGCGGCAGATAGTGCTCGAAAATGCCTTGAGCAACCTCAGGAGCTTCGCCATCCAGCTTAGCATATTCGCGGCCCATTACGCCCTGCAGCTCGGTGAACTCTACAACCATACCGGTTACGAGGTCGCACTTAGACAAGAGGGCAGCGCGGTCCAGTTTTTCTTTATCAACCTTAGCATTAATAGCCATGGAGAGCATGTTTACAGCCTGTACGAGGCGGTTGCTCTTATCATTCATATTGCCCAGGCCCTCTTGGAAGGAAACGGTTTTCAGTTTTTCCAGGCGAGCAGCCAGGGGCTCCTTGCGGTCTTCATTGAAGAAGAACTCAGCGTCGCTCAGACGAGCACGCAGTACGCGCTCATTACCATGAGCAACTACTTCCAGATGGTCCTTGCCACCATTACGCACGGTGATGAATTTGTTCAGCAGGGAGCCGTCCTCAGCCATTACCGGGAAATAACGTTGATGGTCGCGCATCGGGGTGATGATGCATTCCTTCGGCAGAGCCAGGAATTTATCCTCGAATTTGCCACAGAGAGCGGTGGGCCATTCTACGAGGTAGTTAACCTCTTCCAGAAGATCCTCATCGATTTCTACATGGCCGCCTTCAGCAATGCCCAGGTCGATAACCTGTTGACGAATCAGCTCACGACGAGCGTCTTGGTCAACCATGACAAAATTATCATAGAGAACCTTTTCATAAGCGTCAGCATTAGGAATCTCTACTGCGCCATAGGTGCCAATCACAGAGGAAGCAACGCTGTTTTTCACATTGCTTACAGCCTTGTCAACGAAGGCTTTAGCAGCATCCAGTACGGATTCATGCTCCTTAGCAGCCTCAACTGCAGAAGGACGCAGGAAGCGATGACCACGGCTAAATTTGCCGGATTGCACGCCAGTAATTTCTACAGGAATAACCTCGGTGCCAAACAGAGCCACCAGCCAGCGAATCGGGCGCACGAATTTAAATTCATGGTCAGCCCAACGCATGTTTTTCGGGAAGTTCAAGCTAGTGAGGATATCAGAAAGCAGGCCGGGCAGCAGCTCCTTAACAGGAGCGCCAGCCAGATGCTTAATTGCATAGACATAGTTATCGCGCACTACGAGGTCTTTAACATCCACACCCTGGCCACGAGCAAAGCCTTGTGCAGCCTTGGAGGGTTCGCCGTTTACGAAAGCGATTTTTGCAGAGGGACCCTTAGCCTCCACAGTGCTATCAGCCTGAGCTTCAGCCACACCGCTAGCGATGAAGGTCATGCGGCGCGGAGTGCCATATACCTTCACTGCTTCGAAGGGAATACGCAGCTCAGTCATTTTCTTTTCAGCCATTTCCTTCAGTTGTGCCAAAATACCGGGCATAAACTTCGCAGGAATCTCTTCAGTGCCAATTTCAAACAGTAATTTTTCCATTATTCATTCTCCCCTTTCTTCAGCAGCGGGAAGCCCATTTTTTCACGCTGTTCCACATATGCAGCTGCACACAGACGAGCCATTGCACGCACGCGACCGATATAAGCAGTACGTTCGCTTACGCTGATAGCGCCGCGGGAATCGAGCAGGTTAAAGGTATGGGAGCATTTCAAAACATAGTCATAGGCAGGACGGATGTAGCCCAGCTCGATAACGCGTTTTGCTTCTGCTTCATATTTATCAAACAGGTCAAACAGCAGCGCTGTGTCTGCGATTTGGAAGTTGTAGTAGGATTGCTCTACTTCGTTAGTATGGAAGTAGTCACCATAGGTGATGTCGCCAACCCATTTTACATCGTAAACATTTTCCACGCCTTGGATGTACATAGCCAGACGCTCCAGGCCGTAGGTAATCTCTACGGTTACAGGTTTAACGTCGATGCTGCCTACTTGTTGGAAATAGGTGAATTGGGTAATTTCCATACCATCCAGCCATACTTCCCAGCCCAGGCCCCATGCGCCCAGAGTCGGGGATTCCCAGTTATCCTCTACGAAGCGGATATCATGTTCCTCTTGGCGAATGCCCAGTTCAGCAAGGCTTTGCAGATACAGCTCTTGGATGTTTTCCGGAGAGGGCTTTACGATTACCTGGAATTGATGATGCTGGAACAGACGGTTCGGGTTGTCGCCATAGCGACCATCTGCCGGACGACGGGAGGGCTCTACATAAGCCACACGCCAAGGTTCAGGACCCAGTACACGCAGGAAGGTGGACGGGTTCATGGTACCGGCACCCTTTTCGATGTCGTAGGGCTGTGCCATGATGCATTTCTGATCAGCCCAGAATTTTTGCAGTTTCAAAATAATTGTTTGAAAATCCATGTTCTGCCTCCTATATAGTGGTTACAAAGACGTAGGGCAAACAAAAAAGCACCCGCGTCCCGGTAACACGAATGTTACAGGGACGAAGATGCTATCATTTCGCACGAATGCAAGCTCCGCGGTTCCACCCTGCTTGACCGTAATTTTACGGCCCGCCTCAATCATTATCTGTTTTTGCGCTCCAAAGTGCCTTCACCCGCTCTGCCGTCTTGCACCCTCACGGCTCGCTTTTTGCGCAGGCTACTCCTCTTCTTCTTAGCTAACAATTAGTATATAAAAAGAGCGCTCTTTTGTCAAGCAATAAGGTGTAAATATGCTCTTGGGGCAGCGAATTTTAGACACTAATTCACATGCCAATCCACCCTAGAAAAACTCTTAGAAAAGTCACAGATTATGGGCTGATAATTTTCAACAAATGTGTTACAATAAATACCTAAGCTTAGTCCATGTGGATTCTCTTGCTAAGTTCATAACCGTATACTCTAAGAGTAAATTTCCAGGCTAAGCCGTTTCATATCAGATACTTAGATTTTTGGAGGCAAAATTATGCATCAATATTTATTTTATATCGGCGATTTTCCGGTGCGCATGTACGGACTAGTGCTCTGCACAGCGATTTTTCTTGCGACTGGTACTGCTTACTTCCTTGCGAAGCAGGACGGACGTTGGCACGAGCATGTGCTCGATATCGGCATCTACGGCGGCTTTGCAGGCCTTATCGGTGGCAGGCTCTGGGATGTGTTTTTCTTCGATTGGGACTATTATAGCGAGCATTTGCTAGAGATTCCCTTCGTCTGGCAGGGTGGCATGGCAGTACAGGGCGGTATGCTAGCAGGCATTGCAGCCGGTGTGGTCTACTGCAAGCTACACGATATCGATTGGGTAACCTTCGCTGATATCGTCTCTCCCTCGCTTCTGATTGGTCAGGCAATTGGTCGCATGGCTAATTTACTCAATGGTGACGCCTTTGGTACGCCCACAGGTGGCAGCTTTGGCCTGCTCTACCCCGAGGGTACACTGGCCTATAAGACCTATGGCGCTGTACCACTCTGGCCCGCCGAGGTCTGGGAAGGTCAGCTCGATGTAGTCATCTTCGCACTGCTTTTGCTCTTCCGCACTACGAATCACGCACGTGGACAGGCCATCTGCATGTACGGCATGCTCTACTCCGTAGTGCGCTTCTTCCTCGAGATGCTGCGTGGCGACTACGCTGAACCCTGGCTTTTCGGACTAAAGTCGGCTCAGGCGACGAGCCTTGGCTTCTTCATCGTGCTCTTAGCACTCTTTCTTTACTGCGGTTGGAAGGAGAAGCATGAAAATTTGCCTAAAAAAGCTTCAAAAAAAGCTTGACAAAAGCAAGTACTTTCGCTATAATATCAATGTTGCTTGAATAAGCGACAAAACATGTGGCCTCATAGCTCAGCTGGATAGAGCGTTTGACTACGAATCAAAAGGTCGCAGGTTCGAGTCCTGCTGAGGTCACCAAATGTAAAAAAATTAAGCTACACTTTCGAGTGTAGCTTTTTTGTTTATCAAAAGCTTAAATCGAGCAAAAACACCATTTAGAAATCTAAAGCTATACTTTCGAGTACAGCTTTTTTATTTTCTCCATGCGTACATTGAGTAAAAACACCATCCCCCTCCCCTCATCCCACAAAAAATCCCCAAGCCTACGCTACTGTAAGCTTGGGGTTTATTTTTATCTAAATAAGCGCGAAATGATGCTAAAAATCACGCTGAGCAGAATGCAGGTCACAATCGGGAAATGAAAGGAGCCATGCTCGCCCGTAATATTAATATCGCCTGGCAGGCGTCCCAGCGGCAGGAACTTGCCCCCAAAGTGTAGCACACAGCCAACGACAATCATCACTGCACCAATGCTAATTAAGGTTTTGCCCATATCGTTCATAATTCATCCTTTGCGAAATCAGTAGGAATTATTTCACCAGAGCGCGCATTTCGTCCGCCGTCAAGGTTAAATATTCCTTTACAGTGTAAAGCTCGCGACGACCGCGGCAATCAGCAAAAAGAGCTACATCCACATCAGGTACATTGCCCAATGCCTCAGCGATAGTTTTACCATTTTTTGCATAGGCCTCAAAGCGCAGCACCAGCTTCTTACCCGTACCTGCAGGCACCAGCAAAGCTTCAAAATAATCATCGTCGCGCAGCACGCCTTCGAGGTTAACCTTACCGCGCAACAGCACATCATCATATTGCTCCTGGGGCAAATAAATGCGCATATAGGTATCGAGAATCGTACCCTCCTGCTTGCCAATATTATCAAAGGGCACCTCTAGTTGAAAATCCAGACGATCACCTTTTTCGCTAACCTTGACAACCTCAGAGCGTTTTTTCGTCAGCAGGCGCATTTCAGCATCACCCTGCATCATGATATATAAAGCTACCACAGCACAGCCCAAAATTACCAAGGCTACAAGAATTCCAAAAATAGTTGCTAACATTTTGCTTCCTCCTTCAGCCCTTACGCCTTATGATAATTTTTGATAATGCAAATCGGAGTCTTCTCGCTACCATTACCAAAGGGGTTATCGATGAGAATCTCGGCTACCTTGTCCGCATCCACGCCTTTAGAAACGCCCAACACTGCACTACGCTTCAGATCGTTAACATCGGCAATAGCTGCACCATAGCAGCCGCAAGCCGCAGTGATTTCTGTAGCGACCTTTGCAGGATTGGCCGGACCATAAACTACATGCTTGTCATAAGGAGGCATGGTGCCGGTGATGTCGTCAATAAGACGAGCTTGCTCGCCTGCCAAACGGTAGAACGTGCCACTAATACCCACACATTTTGCAGCAAAGCCACAAATGACAGCATAAAGCACGCGCAGACCACCCTCAGCATCAATCAGAGCCTGCATGCTGTACCAGCTGGAGATGCTACCCTTGGACGGAAAGAGATGGCTGAGGATTTTCGCTAAAAAGCCCGGATGAAATTCTTCGCAGCGCAGAGCGCGACCTTGGGTAATGGCAACAACGCTTTCTGCAGCACACACAACATCATTAGGTCCGATTTTTTCCTTACCAAATTCTAAAATCGCATCACAAATATCATCGTGATGGGTCAATATTCTTGTAGGTACAGGAACTATTTCATATTTTTCCATCTTCTTCATCCTCCCACATGCTCTTACTTTTCTGCAGCTTTATCAGCGGCATAAACCTTCTGAATTTTATCATACCAACGGGGCTCCAAACGAATGATATGCCCTTCTTTATCCGTAAACACATTGCGCGTATGCCCTTCTACAGCCACAGCACCATCACGCAGACGAATAACCTTATAATCAAATTCCATTTTCGCCTTATTAAAAGCGCTCATCTGCACCTGTACCTCAAAATCGTCATCAAAGGTGCAGGAATTTTTATAGGTTGCTTTGACCTCCGTAATGGGAAAAATCACGCCCGCATCCATCAGCTCACCCAGGGTAATGCCGCAAGCACGCAGGTACGCTACACGCCCCATTTCAAACCAACGCAGATAGTTCGCATGGTGCACAACGCCCATCATATCAGTCTCTACAAAGCGCACTTTATCTCGAATTGTAATCATCTTATGTCCTTTCATGGCAAATTTATTATCATATCTGAACTAACTAAATAATTATAGCACTTTTGCTGTAAATTACTAGTCTATCAAGCCCCAGCAAGCAAATTTTTATCCTTCCTTTATTGCTGACTGCTCACTTTCGCTGTCTCGTCAAGAAATGCTGCAACTTGAGTTTCACTAATATTTTAGCATAAAATAGCCCTGCTGACAAAAATTGTGGCAAATCTTTGCATAAGTTTCACAGCTATGCTATAATATTATGGTAAATCTGCGCCTGTAGCTCAGTGGATAGAGCAGTGGTCTCCGGAACCGCGTGCGGAGGTTCGATTCCTCTCAGGCGCACCACTTATCAAAACTCTATAATAAAAAATACTACGACCTCAAGCTAACTTTAAAGTAAGCTTGAGGTCTTTTGTTTTACTATTTTCCTTACTCACCGCGCAGCTCGCGTAGTAACGCAATCTCCCGCGCATAGCCGTCCAGCACATTCGGAGTCTCCAGATAGAAGGGTAAATTGCGCAGCTGAGGATGCTTTGTAACCGCGGACAGCGCATCGAGACCAATATGCCCTTGGCCAATGCACTCATGCCGATCCTTGTGACTACCAAGAGGATTCTTGCTATCGTTCAAATGAATCGCACGCAGACGTTCGAGGCCAATAATCTTATCAAACTGCTCCAGCACGCCCTCCAGGTTCTGTACAATATTGTAGCCACCATCAAAGACATGACAGGTATCAAGGCATACGCCCAGCTTTTCGTTAAACTGCACCTTATCGATAATGGCAGCCAGCTCCTCAAAATTGCGTCCAACCTCCGAGCCCTTGCCAGCCATTGTTTCCAGTAGCACCGTAGTACGCATTTCTCTAAACAGCACGCTGTTGAGCATCGCCGCGATTTTCTCTATCCCAACCTCTGCACCCTGCTTAACATGGCTACCCGGATGAAAATTGTACATATTCCCCGGAAAGTATTCCATAAGCGCTAGGTCTCCCTCCATGACCATGTGCGCAAAATCAAGCAGCTTCGTATCCGCTGCGCAGGGATTCATGGTATAGGGGGCATGAGCCAAAAGAGGCGCAAAGCTATACTCCTGGCACAGGCTACGCAAAGCCTCCGCATCCTGCGGATCCACGGCCTTCGCCTTGCCTCCGCGCGGATTACGTGTAAAAAATTGAAAAGTATCCGCACCAATGGACAACGCTGTTTTACCCATGGCCAGAAAGCCCTTGGATGAGGACAGATGACAACCAATATGTAGCATTTATTAAACTCCCTTATAAAACTTAATCAATGACATTGCTTAAGCTGCCTATTTTCTCAATTTGGCAAACAACCTCATCGCCATGCTTAAGGAACTGAGGCGGCTGCATACCCATGCCAACACCTGCAGGCGTGCCTGTAGCAATAATGGTACCAGCTTGCAAAGTCATCCCCTGACTTAGCTCGCTAATTGCACCGCAAACACTTTGAATCATATATTTAGTATTACTACTTTGGCGTAACTCTCCATTAACAGTACAGCTAATATCAAGTGCCTGCTCATCACCGATTTCATCAGCCGTAACAATGCAGGGACCCATGGGAGTAAAGCCATCCAAGCTCTTTCCTAGGTACCATTGCTTATGTCTAGTTTGCAAATTGCGGGCACTGATATCATTAATAATTGTATAGCCAAAAATATATGCTTTAGCCTGCTCCGGTGTTACCCCTTTACAATCCCTACTCAAGATAACGCCCAGCTCACACTCGTAATCAAGGCTGTCTACTAAGCCCGGATACGACGGAACTGTCTCACCTGTCGCTGTCGCACGATTCACTCTTTTAGAAAAATAGATTGTATAGGGGCGCTCACCACCAAAGGCTTCCCCTGAAAAACGACCTGCCTCTTGCGCATGAGCATCATAATTAATGCCTAGGCACACTACGTCCTGACGAGGATGCACAATCGGTGCACAGAGCTTAAGCTGAGCTATATCTACAGCTGCCCCCTGCAGCACATCCTCATTCTTGCTCAGCTGCTCCAAGGAGGACTTTAATTCTTCTCCATAAGCACAAATCAGTGCATTCATGTCAGCAAAAGCTAAGCTAGGCATCAAGCGAGCCAAAAGGCCCAGGCGATAAGCTTTATTTCCTTGAGCAAAGCTAACCAAAATTTCTTCTTTATCATTAATAATTGCGGTATAAAAACGCATTCTTGAGCCTCCTTAAGAATATTCTCCTATAACATTATTTTTAATAAGCTTGGACTAAGTCCTCTCTCCCTTAGATAGCTACGACAATAGCCACGATGCAGCAGCCACGCAAAACGGTTACTATTTTTGCCATCATCCAAAACTATAAGTCGATTCAGCTCCATTGGCTTTGCCGCAAACGAGGCAGGAGTATTTAAAAACTCATTACCTGTCAGCGCAGTAACGTAGCCAAAATGCTTTAGCTTCTGCTCTATTGTCTCATTATAGCCACCACAAGGATATGCTAGGGTACGGACCTCCGTGCTTTTTAAAACCCTTTTTTCTAAATCATATTTGGATACACCAATCTCCCAATCGTAATACTTAGGCTCTATCTCATCTAAACGATTATGACTAAAGGTATGGGAGGCAATCTCCATGCCAGCCTGCTCCATCTCCTGCAGCTGCTGTGTATTCATATAGATATTGCCATTAATTTTACTATTAATAATGGCAAAGGTTCCTCTAGCCCCGTACTTTTTCATTAAAGGAAAGGCTTGGGTATAATTGTCAGTATAACCATCATCAAAGCTCAGGGCAATATATTTTCCCACGCTTTTGCCGCTTGCCAAACGCTCTGCCAGCTCCGCTACAGTGACCATCTGGTAACCATTAGCCTGCAAATATGCCAAATGCTGCTCAAAAACCTCCGGCGCAACCACCATATTTTGAGGCCAATCAGGATGGCTTCCTATCGCATGGTATTCCAAAACAAAGGCTCCGCTAGCACAATAATTACGATAATCATGACGCAACCACAGCCATGCACCTACTAAAACCACTGCAACACCTAAAAGGCACGCAACAATTCTTCTCCCTAAAGACTTCATTTTATTTCCAGCTCCATGCTCCTTCCCAGATTATCCTACGATAATTATCTAGGTCCGTCGCGCCCTCGGTCGACAGGCACAAAACAACAGAGTCTGCATCCAGCTGCAGGCTTCGCTTCAGCTTTGCTAGCTCCTGCTCATGTAGCGCAGCAACTGCAAGACCAACTCCGGCGGCTCCACTCTCTCCACTCACTACACGCTCGTCATTGCCAAGTGGATTAGCAAGCACTCGCATGCCCAGCGCTGCCACTTTATCAGGCATGCTCACAAAATTATCAGCATAAGCACGCAGCTGCTTCCAAGCAATACTACATGGCTCTCCGCAGCATAAGCCAGCCATAATGGAATCAAGCTCACCTGTAACCTTATGAAGAGTACCATCATTAGCTAATGCCGTTCTATATAAGCAATCAGCCTTATTAGGCTCTACAATAGTAATAATAGGCCGCTGCTCCTTATAGTAGTCAGCGATAAACCCCGTCATTGCGCCAGCCATAGCGCCCACTCCGGCCTGCAGGAAAACGTGCGTCGGCTGCACATCACCATACTCCTTGAGCTGCTGCACAAGCTCATAGCCCATGGTTGTATAACCCTGCATGATATGCAGCGGAATTTCCTCATAGCCTTCACTTGAGGTATCCTGTACAAAAGTACCGCCATGCTCCTTAGCATACTGCTGAGCCAGACGAACTGCATCATCATAATTGACATCTGTAATGCTAGCCTCTGCTCCCAGCTTTTGGATATTGTGCAAGCGCTCCGAAGCAGTTCCCTTCGGCATGAAGACCACAGCCTGCTGTCCCAGCTCCCGCGCCGTCCAGGCGATACCACGGCCATGATTACCATCAGTAGCTGTAACAAAAAGCCGCTTGCCCAATTTTTTGCGTACACCTGCATCCATAAACAACGCATGCTGCAAGCTCTCCTCACTCAAGCCCAGGCAAGCGCCAATTTCTCGAGCGATAGCATAGCTACCTCCTAAAACCTTAAAAGCATTGAGGCCGAAGCGATAGCTTTCATCCTTTACATAAAAGCCCCTTACACCCAACTCCTTAGCTAAAGCAGCTAAATTTACTAAGGGAGTCTTGCTATACTGAGGAAAGCTACGATGAAAGGCACACACCTTTGCTGCTTGAGCATAACCAAAAGCAGCAGTGCTTACCTCACCATATTTATTTTCATGAGGGATATGTACAGAATGAAAATTTTGCATACTTATCACTCCCGTTTTGTAATTATAATTAACTTAGCTTTTAGCTAATAAATATCCAAGCAAAATACCTGCATCGCGATAAACTAGCTTGCTCGTGCTCTCAGCGCAGATGCTGGCCAAAATATTTTGCCAAGCTTCAAATTCAGCAGCCTTCAGCACGGCACGACGTAGCTTCTTCACATTATCCAACGCTTTGGTGAAGGCTTTACCCTCGCCTAAACGAGCTAAGGCCCAGATATCCTCTAGCATAATTAGAGCAGTGGACTCATTTACAGAGGATTTCAGCTGTTCACTATTATTCTTATCAGTCTCAATTGCTTCGCCAATCGCATCTAGTCTAGCTAAAGACTTCTGCCATTGCTTCAGCAGTTCACGTGCAGCCAGCTCAGCACCTTTCTCCTCGAGCTCAGCCTGATAAACAGCACTATTGATTCCATACACTATCGTCGTAAAGCGTCCATTTTGTGCAAACTCTACTAATTCGTTCAGCATATTCTGCACTAAAGCTGTCAGCTTTTTACCCAGGTTCGCTCTCTTCAGCTCATACCTTTCACTAGCTTGAGCAGTAATCTCGGCTTGTAGCTGCCATAAAGCATAAAGTGTACGCAAGCGTTCCACCTTAAGCATAGCAATATTCAAACAATCGGCTACTGAAACGCCTGCTAACTTGTTTAGGGTACGCAGCGTAAGCAGCTCTTTATATATTCCTTTAAGCAGCTTACCGCCTAAAAGCTCGGTACTCTCACGCAATAACTCAGCCTGCTCTAAAAGCTGCTTCTGTAAATCTAAAAGCACTTCACCATGCTGAGCTACCTGCATTAGCAGCTCCTCCTTAAGTACGCCACTACCAAGCTTAGCGTTCGTAGCCTTTATATCAGAAGCAATACCTCTCAAAGCAAGGCCACGCACAAATTTACTACGTTTTTCTACAAAAAGTGGTACTTGCTCCGCAATTTTAGCAGCAAAGGCTAACAAGGCTCCCTTATCACCTTCAAGCAGCTCTATTTCAATCTCATCGATTGCATCCATCGGATCACCGGATTTACCAGTACTAATGCGTCCATGATCAATCGCAAGCTCTGCTACCGCACCCTCTATGTCTAATATATAGGTGGTACGCTGCACATTTACAGTAAAGAGCTTATTGATGCCCTGAGGAGCCAGCTCGCTCAGCTCATAGCCTAAGCCTAGCTCAGCAAAGCCCTCCAGCTTAGGCCGAGAATTAGTCAAGGGTAGATTCAGCTCCAAGCGTTCGCTTAACCCAGCACTATTTTTCAAAGTGGTTTTTACAGTTGCCTCATAGGTGCCATCGCCTTTAGAGCGTACACGATAAGCAATGCCATTACGCTTAAACGCAAGATCTTCAGTATCATAATAGCTGCTGATAAGCTTACGCTTTTGGCAGCTTCCTTCACGCATAGCAGCCACTACAAAATCAAGCGCTAGCATTTTCTTCAAATTTTCTTTACTTATCAAAAGCTTTAATTCAATTTCAGTATTATTTGCCATTTAGATCACTACCTTTCCACAGCCTTACCAAGAGCTGCTTCCAGCTCTGCAGATTAATCCAGCCCTTGCCAGCACCACTAGCCTGCCACCAGATAAGCGGCACACCAAAGGCCAAAATTGTAACAGCTAAAGCTATATAAAAACGTGTTGTTCCAAAAGAATCAGCTAAAAAATTATAGGCGATTGCACCCGGCAGCATGCCTAACAGCGTCGCCCCAGCATAAATTTTAAACGATAAATGCACACTACCAGCAATAATACTAACAGGATCATAGGGAAAAATAGGCACTGTCCGTAGCCAAATCATCTTCATGAAGCTCCCCTCACCCACTAAGTAGGCTCTGAGGCGCTCACCCCAGCTACCACCGAAATTATTCAATATCCAGCTACCGCCACCAAAACGCCCTATTGAATAACAAAGACTGGCACAGCCAAATCCTCCTAAAAGCAAGAATATTATTCCTAGATATGGTCCAAAGAGTACTCCAGCGCTCAAATTCAAAAGCAGGGTTGGAAAAAACAACAGTGGGCGAATAGTATAAACAGCAATATAAATAAGTGGTGCCCAAACACCAAATGCCATAACCCAACGTCTTATATCCTCAGCAGATTGCGGGTGAGGATTATAAGGCGAAGCATACAAGCCATAGAGAATCGCCCCTACCAGAAGCAGATAGCATACTATCCTCATTAATAAATAAAACGAATTCTTCTTCATAATATTCCTTTCTATTTCCTCTACATTATAAGACTTTTGCCCCCTATTATGCAAGTCACAGCGCGTTATTATGAGAAAATCCTGTGAAGTAATATGATTAAAGTGTGAACTAGCTTGACATTAAACACTGGTCGGATATAATTATCTTGTGAATGAGTTAGTAATACTTTTTCTCAGAAATTATGCAAAAGGTGGGTAAGAACATGATTTTTAAATTTGAGGGACAAGCTCCGAAAATTGACGAAAAGGCTTATGCATTCAACACTGCTACCCTGATTGGCAAGGTAGAGATTAAAGAATATGCTAGCGTATGGCCCGGCGTTACTATCCGTGGCGACGTAAACCGCATCGAGGTAGGTCGTTATAGCAATATCCAAGATAATAGCGTGCTCCACGTTGCTGATAATTATGCCTGCATCGTAGGCGACTATGTAACTGTAGGTCACTGTGCTCTCCTGCATGCCTGCACTGTTGAAGATCACTGCCTTATTGGTATGCATTCCACCGTTCTAGATGGCGCAGTCATCGGCAAAGGCTCCATCGTTGCTGCAGGTGCCGTAGTCACGAAGGGCACCATCGTTCCGCCTAATTCCCTGGTTGCTGGTATTCCGGCAAAGGTTATCAAAACTCTGGACGAAAAAGGCCTGGCTTCTATCCATGCCCAAGCTATTAAATATAAAACACTTTGGACCGAGCGCTATGGTCTACTGCCTAATGGTGGCGGCGAAACCTACCATGGCGAAAAAATCGTCTAATTTCCTGTAAAGCAAAAGCACTGTTACCATCAAAGTAACAGTGCTCTTTTTTTACTCATATAGCTTATATGGCTTCACTATCCGCTCAAAGTCCCGACATTCCTCACGCCAGCGCGCGAAAAGCTGGGACTGCTGCTCCGCCGTCATACCGCTAGTTTCCTCGCGTAGACTTGGCTCACCCCAACCGATATCTATGGTATAGCCTCCACTACCATATTTGCGCTTATCGAAGGTAATCCTATCGGGATAGAGCTCTCGTAGCGTCTGCAAAATTTTAAACTGCGCCTCAGGCAAATTAACCTGCTTTTTATTCATCACGTAAATTTCCACGCCCTGCAACAGCTTACCGGCCAGCGCACCGCTCTCAGGAGAAAAGCCAGTAGCACGAAAGGCGAGACCCTTAATCTGCGCTTTATCTAGCGCCTCCTTCACACGTGCAGCGTCTATAAATTCCGCTCCCACAAAATGAAATGGTTTACCTGTACCGATGCCCACTGAAAGGCTCGTATTGCCAATACAGCCTGTAATGTCGTACATATAAGCCGTCTCGTCATAGGGTATGCGAGGTGATGTCTGTACCCAGGGTAACCGCGTAGCCTGCCAATCCATATGATTGCGATACCCCTTCATGGGCACTACATTAAGCTGCGCGCCTATCCCTTGCTCTGCATTAATATAGCAAGCAAATTCGCCAATCGTCAAGCCATGACGCAGAGGAATGGGATAGAGTCCGATAAAAGTCGCATACTCCTTTTTTAAAACAGGCCCCTGTACTACACCTCCTAAGGGATTCGGGCGATCTAGAACAATGACCTCTTTTTTAGCTTGAGCACATTCCTCCATAATGTAGGCCAGTGAGGAAAAATATGTGTAATGGCGCACGCCTACATCCTGAATATCCACCACCATGGCGTCAATTCCCTCCAGCATCTCCTTGCTAGGACGACGACTGTCGCCATAGAGGCTGAAGACAGGAATGCCCTGATACTCGCTGCTGCCAAATTTTTCACCAGCCTTTACTGCGCCAAAAAGCCCATGCTCCGGCACATAGATGGCTACTAAATTATACCTATTGCGTAGCCTATCCACGCTCGAGCGTAGCTCGCTATCGACGCCTGTCTGATTCGTAAAAAGCCCGAGACATTTACCTTGAAACATAGGCACAAGCTCAGCCTCATCTATGCGTTCTACGCCTAGCACTACCCGAGGCGTAGAATGATCCACAAGGCGTACACGTGCTCCCAGCACAGCATTACAGCCCACACAGCCTAGAAAAAATATTAAGCTTACGAAAACAACGCATAATCTAGCAAACATTATCAACTACTCCTTTTTTCACTTCCCCTATTATACCACAAAAAAGCCTCCTAGAAATATACTTCTAGGAGGCTCTTGTTTTTTACTTAGCTTCGCTCTTATTCGAACTCGATGGTTGCAGGGGGCTTCGTGGTGTAGTCGAACAGCACGCGGTTAATATGCTTAACCTCATTAACAATGCGGTTTGCAGCCGTGGTAATGGTTGCCGGAGGCAGCATGGTAACCTCAGCCGTCATGAAGTCAGTAGTGGTTACAGCACGCAGGGCAATAGCATAATCATAGGTACGACCGTCGCCCATAACGCCTACGCTACGCATATTAGTCAGAGCCGCAAAATATTGGCTCGGACGCTCGCTCATCGGCAGCTTATCAACCTCTTCACGATAGATTGCGTCAGCATCTTGCACGATAGCTACCTTTTCTGCAGTTACTTCACCAATAATGCGAATAGCAAGACCAGGTCCCGGGAACGGCTGACGAGCTACGAGATGCTCAGGCAGTCCCAGCTCACGGCCGGATTGGCGTACTTCGTCCTTGAAAAGATCACGCAGGGGCTCAACGATTTCCTTGAAATCAACGAAATCAGGCAGACCGCCTACATTATGATGGCTCTTAATAGTAGCAGATTCGCCGCCCAGGCCACTTTCTACTACGTCAGGATAAATAGTGCCTTGAGCCAGGTAATCTACAGCACCAATTTTTTTAGCTTCTTCTTCAAAAACGCGAATGAATTCTTCGCCGATGATTTTGCGCTTACGCTCGGGCTCGGATACACCAGCTAGCTTGCTATAGAAACGATCACGGGCATCCACGCAAATAAAGTTAATATCAAATTGGCCACCCTCACCGAAAACAGCGCAGACCTCTTCACGCTCGTTTTTGCGCAGCAGACCATGGTCTACAAACACGCAGGTCAGCTGCTTGCCAATCGCTTTCGCGAGCATAGCAGCACAAACGCTGGAATCAACACCGCCGGACAGAGCGCACAGCACCTTGCCTTCACCAATGCGAGCCTTGAGCTCCTGTACAGTTTGTGCTACGAAGGAATCCATTTTCCAGGTACCTGCGCAGTGGCAAACATTATAAACGAAATTGCTGAGGATTTTAGTACCATTTTCTGTGTGCAGTACTTCGGGGTGGAATTGCACTGCATAGAGCTTGCGCTCGGGATCCTCACAGGCTGCAACAGGGCAAGCCGGAGTATGTGCAGTAATTTTAAAGCCAGGAGCCGGAGTTTCGATATAGTCATTATGGCTCATCCAGCATACGTTTTGCGCAGGAATACCATCGAACATGGGGCTGGTAGTATCAATGTCAACCAAGGTCTTACCGTATTCACGCTCAGGTGCTACGCAAACATGACCGCCCAGCATGTGGCTCATCAGCTGGCTGCCGTAGCAGATGCCCAGTACGGGTACGCCCAGCTCATAGATTTCCTTGCTGATAGTGGGGCTATCAGGCAAATAAGCGCTGTTAGGACCACCAGTAAAAATGATACCCTTCAGATTCTTTTTCGCCTTGATATCTTCAATGCTATGGGTATAGGATACGATTTCGCAATAAACGTTGCACTCGCGCACACGTCTAGCGATCAGCTGATTATATTGGCCGCCGAAGTCGATGACCAAAATCATTTCTTGGGATTTAGTTGCCATGCTCTTGCCACTCTCCTTAATATCTTGATATCTAAATGTAAATCATCTAACACTTTTATAGGAAAATATTAACATAAAATGAGGGAAAAAGCAATGCAAAAGGCCTCCTAGCAGGACTATTTCGTCGAATAAGCTGCTAAAAGGCCGATTTTCTTAGCTTTGTATCATTAAATGTTCGGATTTTAGTTTATTTACCGGCAAACAATGCCTGCATAGCCTGTTCTAGTGTCTTTACCTTAACGATACGCACACTGCTTATATCCAGGCCAGCGCTTAGCTTCAGCTGGCAGTCTGGCACGATGAATTTCGTAAAGCCCAGATTAATACCATCAGCAATGCGGCGTTCTGGCGCACTGACACGTCTAACTTCGCCCGTGAGTCCCACTTCACCAAAGCAGAGCACACCTTGCGGCACGGGACGATTGCGATAGCTGGAGACCAGTGCTGCCGCTACTGCTAAGTCCGCCGCAGGCTCCGTCACGCGCATGCCGCCTACTACATTAACATAGGCATCATACATGCCAAAGTCCAGCCCAAAGCGACGCTCTAAAATTGCCAGCAGCATATTCACGCGATTATAGTCAAAGCCTACAGCTGTGCGCCGAGGCATACCATAGGGCGTCTTCGCCACAAGTGCCTGAAACTCCACCATAATGGGGCGATTGCCCTCCATGCAGGCGCCAATAAGACTTCCCGCTGCCTCACCATCACGATCCTCAAGGAATAGTCCCGCAGGATTAGCAACCTCAGCCAACCCCCCTGCCTCCATGGAAAAAATGCCACTCTCCTCCGTGCTGCCAAACCGATTTTTGAGCGCGCGGAGCACACGAAAGGCATAGGAACGATCACCCTCGAACTGTAGTACCACATCCACCATATGCTCCAAAAGACGCGGGCCTGCAATATTGCCATCCTTCGTCACGTGTCCAATGACCATGACTGCAATATTTGTCGTTTTCGCAAATTGCAGCAGCTTCGCCGTACACTCGCGTACTTGGCCCACGCTCCCGGCCGCAGTTTGCAGCTCAGGATTATACATCGTCTGAATACTATCGATAATTAAAAGCTGTGGCTTAACAGCATTAGCCTGTGCTAAAATGGCATCCAAATCCGTCGCTGTCATAATGAGTAGATTTTCATTAGCCTTGGCTCCGCCGAGGCGCACTGCACGCATAGCAGTTTGCTCCTCGCTTTCCTCGCCACACACATACACCACCTTAAAACCTCGCTGACTAAAGCGCAGCCCCGCATCTAAAAGGATAGTCGATTTGCCAATGCCCGGTGTTCCGCCCAAGAGCACAAGGCTTCCCGGCACCACGCCCCCGCCTAAGACGCGATCAAATTCATGAATCCCAGTGGCTAGACGCTCCACCTTTACCTGGGCCACACTAGCGATAGTACGAGGCTTAAGCTTTTCATTTGAGGTAGGCAGATAGCTTCTGGCACTCTTCGCAGGTGTCACCTCTGCCTCCTCGACGAGGCTATCCCAAGTACCACATTCAGGACAGCGCCCAAGCCATTTTGCAGTAGTATAGCCACAGCTTTGGCAAACATAACGATATTTAGTCTTGGCCATGGTTGTCACTACCTTCCTTAAAAACAAGACCTTTGCCATCCACAGCTTTTTCTGCAATTAGCTTATCGCCCTTGTGAAATTTACCTGCTAGGAAAAGGTCGCTCACAGGATCCTCCACCAGCTTACGCAGGGCACGACGCAAGGGACGAGCACCGTACTTAGTATCGCTTCCTTCCTTGAGAAGCTGCTCCTGAGCACTGGGCGCAAGCTCAATGGACAAGCCACAGGCAGCCATACGTTCGTTAAGCTCAGCCACAAGATTAGCTGCAATGCGTTCCAGTTGCGGACGCTCTAAGGGATTGAACACAAGGATTTCGTCCACACGATTGAGAAATTCCGGTCTAAACAAATGCTTGATTTCTGCTAAAACCTGCTCCTTACGTCCTGCCAGCTCGCTAGCTGTATTCGCAGCAAAGCCAAGCGGCTTAGTAGAGGCAAGGCGTTGCGCACCAGCATTACTTGTCATAATGATAACAGCATTACGGAAGTCAACAGTGCGCCCTTGTCCATCAGTTAAGCGTCCATCCTCCATTATTTGCAGCAAAATATTAAAAACATCAGGGTGTGCCTTTTCTATTTCATCTAGCAATACCACACTGTAAGGCTTACGACGCACAGCATCTGTCAATTGGCCGCCCTCATCATAGCCCACATAACCAGGAGGCGCGCCAATAAGACGGGCAGTCGTATGCTTTTCCATATACTCACTCATATCAAAGCGCAGCATCGCTCTTTCGTCGCCAAATAGCTCTGCAGCAAGCGCTTTAGCAAGCTCTGTCTTCCCCACACCTGTGGGCCCCAGGAAGAGGAAGGAGCCTACAGGACGATTTTTATCCTTGAAGCCAGCACGTGCTCTACGTACTGCTCTGCTCACAGCTGAGACAGCTTCGTCCTGACCTATAACACGCTGCATCAAGCGTTGCTCTAGGCCAAGAAGCTTAGCGCTCTCGCTTTCAGTGAGCTTGGCTAATGGTATGCCAGTCCAGGAGGAAACAACCTCAGCTACATCCTCCGCCGTAACAGGATAGGAGATAGCAGCATCAGCTACAGCTGCAGCCAGTTTAGTCTGTAAATCAGCTTCTTCATCACGTAATTTAGCTGCTTCCTCAAAATTCTGCTGCTTCACGGCATCATCCTTTACTAACTGCACAAATTCCAACTCCTGCTGGAGCTTGCGCGCTGGCTCGCTCATTTTATAAAGCTTCATACGCAGACGAGCACAGGACTCATCCATAAGATCTATAGCTTTATCCGGCAGATTGCGATCCGTAATATAACGGTCACTAAGCTCTACTGCCGCTTTAATAGCTTCGGGATCTATTGTTAAATTGTGGAATTTTTCATAATGAGCCTTTAATCCTACAAGCATCTTAATGCTGTCCTTCACACTAGGAGCATTAACCATAACGGGTTGAAAACGGCGCTCCAGGGCCGCATCTTTTTCTATGTGCTTACGATACTCATCAATGGTTGTAGCGCCGATAACCTGCAGCTCCCCGCGGGCCAATGCAGGCTTAATAATATTAGCCGCATCAATACTTCCCTCAGCACTTCCTGCACCGATAATAGTGTGTAGCTCGTCGATAAAAAGAATGATGCGTTTATCCTTACGCAACACCTCTAGAAGCTCCTTCATGCGCTCCTCGAACTCACCGCGATACTTCGAGCCTGCCACAAGCATACCGATTTCCAGCGAGAAGATAATTTTATCCTTGAGAAAATCCGGAACCTCTCCCTGCTCAATCTTTTTTGCCAAGCCTTCAGCTACAGCCGTTTTACCAACACCAGCATCGCCAATAATGACAGGATTATTTTTCGTACGTCGGCAGAGAATTTGAATAAGGCGTTCTACCTCCACCTCGCGCCCAATTACAGGGTCAATGCGTCCATGTGCAGCCTCATTATTCAAATTTCGCCCATAGCCAGCTAGTACCTCCAGAGCATCAGTCTTCTTCTCCTTCGGTGGCTGCTGCATTCTTCGTCCTGGAACAGCCTTGCGATTCTCATCCATGGAACGAATCATATCCGCTACTACGTCTTTTGTAATATCAAATTTATCAAGTACCCTGTAGGCACTTCCATCACCTGCTGCCAAAAGGCCCCAAAGCAGCTGCTCACTACCAACATAATCATGTCCCAGATCCTTTGCCTGCTTTGCAGCTAGCTCTAACACCTTTTGAGCGCGTTGACTATATTGGGGCACACCGCCCTTATGATTGCCCTTATCCAGCCACTGTCCGAGCTCCGCAATAATTTCCTCCAGATTCTCATGTAAATGACGGATAATCTCCTTGCCCAGACACATCTCGGCATTCAAAAGTCCATAAAGTATATGCTCACTACCAATAAATTCGCTGCCGCAATCAAGCGCCTTGCTCGTAGCTAGCTCCAGAGCACGTGCTGCCCCCATACTAAAGCCATCCTTTGTCTGTGGTTTAGAATTGCCCTCACTCACATTGATAAGCTTACGCAGGAACTCCAGCGCCTTGCTCGGACTCATAGCACTGCCTCGTGTTCCCATCCCTGGAGGCAGGAGATCACTTGCGCAGTCCTCACATAGCCATCTATCAGAGGGTTTATCATTAACCATCATCAAAAGATGAACAACGGCTTGTTTTTTATGACAATTTTGACATAGCATCTCTTCACCCCCGTCCTTGGCTAGCCAAGACGTTCATAGCCTGCTGCAAAACGGACTTCTTTTTACTTTCATCCGCATCGATAATATGCAGCATAAATTTCAATAATGCAGCCTCACGCACTGTAATCAGTTTTTGCTGCTGTACATGCTCCACAAGCTCATTAGCTGTTGGCTCCTTATGCTTTGCTACCTGTGCTTTAGGCTCCATACGCACAATACGTACAAAGCCACCACTACCTCGCCTTGACTCTACTAAATAGCCTCGCTCCGGCGTAAAGCGTGTACTCAAAACATAGCTTATTTGCGATGGCGCACAGCTCATACGCTCTGCCAACTCATTGCGCTGTACCAGTAGCGCATCCTCCTGATCCCGCAATAACTCACCAATAATAAAGCTTTCTATAGCATCTGCTAGATTTCTCATTATTTATCACCTACTAAAATACTTTGTGCTTAATAAAGCTTTTTCTAGCACATTTAGTTTAATTATTCTTATTCTATTATATTTGACTTTTCGACTTTAGGCAAGTGAAAATTCTATGAAACCCTAGCTTGCTTATAGATTATAGTTTTTTCTTTATCACCATTAGAGCAATTTTTAGGCAATAAAAAACTGTCGCATACATAAGCATACGACAGCCTTTTCTTCAAACCTTAAGCCTTAAGTGTTTTAAGCATTTGCAAAGCTTGCAGAATATCCTCCATGGTACAATTTTTTAACACATCAGAGCTCTGTTCTTTTTTACTCTGGTCCTCTCCGAAGACGATTTCATCAATACCACAGTTAAAAATACGCGCCATTTTCACTAAATTCTCTAAGGTTAATCCCGCTCTTCCACTTTCAATATTGCTCATATGTGTTTGAGACACTCCGATTTCCTTTGCCAACACAGTCTGGTAAATATTGTTTTTCAAACGTAGAGTCTTAATTCGCAGACCCATCTCTTTATAATTAAGTTCCTTAGCCATTTCATCATCTCCCAGCTTTTTAATTTTCATCGATTAAATGATATATTTAGCACCATTTAGTAATAAAACATACAAATCGTTTTACTTTTAAAACTGCTCCGAGGAGCATATCCCCCTTTCCCACAAAATACTGAACGGATAATCTATTTTTTATTAGCATTACGCCAACAAATTTCCTTATTTAATCACATCTATATCATACACCTAGGTATAGATATATGCAAGGAAAATTTTATTAATTTTTACCTTATTTTTGAACTTAAGTTATCTTTAAAAATCTTTCGCACTTATGTATGTATAAAAATACCGCCCTGCAGTACTAAAACTTAGAAAAAGTCTTTATGCAGGACGGTATCATATTTACATTTAACAAATTTATGCTTCAAGCACCTTTTTCGTCATATCAGGGAAATTACCAATGACAATATCAATACCTAAATCACGTAGACGCTTTACACTCTCTTCGTCATTAACAGTAAAGGTATTGATTTCTAAATTGTGGCTCTTGATTTCGACCACAGTTTCCGGAGTCAGGCTGCCATGGTAGGGATGATAGCAGGGTACACCTACACTTGCTACATAGGCACCAGGATTTACAAGCCAGCTCTCCTCCAGCAAACCATATTTAAGCTCCGGAGCGAGCTCACGCATTCTGATAATGCTGAAATGATTGAAGCTGGAGATAATAACCTTCTCCTTGAGCTCATATTTCTCAAGCATGTTCAGGACCTTCTCCTCAATACCGGGATAGGGGTATACACCTGTCTTCAGTTCGATATTAGTAACCAACGGCGTATCCTTAACCCATTGGCAATATTCATCAAAGGTAGGGATAGGGTTAAAGCCCATTTTGCCAGTATAAATATAGGAAGCATCCAGCTTACGCAGCTCCTCCAAAGTATAGTCACGCACTAAACCAGTACCATTGGTAGTTCTATCCACCTTTTCATCATGAATAACAACAAGCTCGCCATCCTTCGTCAGCTGTACGTCGAGCTCAATACCATCCGCCCCTGCCTCTAAAGCCTTCTTAAAGGCTAACATGGTATTTTCAGGATATTTTCCACTGAAGCCACGATGAGCAAAATTTTTCATAGTAAAAGCCTCCTATAAAATTCTAAATATTTCTAGGCCTTATTATAAAGCTTCGCCTACGCTTCGTCAACATAAAATATGCTCCCATGCTTTCTTGCACAGGAGCATATTTCTATATTTATATTAAATCATTAAGCCTTCGCCATCATCCCATTGGACTATTTTGTCCTCCTTTAGGGATTCCTGTACGCGGATAACCCTTTGATTTGAGCTACCACGGAAGCGCAGATTGGGATTTTTTAAATCAATGACAAATTCTCCGTCCACGAGCACATCAATGCAGGAAAGCATCTGCTCTGTGATTTCCCAGGGTCCCAAATTGCCTGTCAACATATCCAGTTCAAAATTATAGCCACTGTAGCACCAAACATCCTTGTGCGGGAATTTTTCTTTAAAACGCTTGAGCATCGGCGCTAAAACCGCCTGATTGGCAGGTTCAAAGGGCTCGCCTCCGAGCAGGCTCAGGCCACGGATATGCTCATTTTCGAGCAATTTAAACAGCTCTGCCTCCGTCTCCGCTGTGAAGGGCTGACCATAATTAAAGTCCCAAGATTCAGGATTGAAGCAACCCTTGCAATGATGTGTGCAACCCGTTACAAAAAGGGAAACACGTAAACCAGGGCCATTAGCGATGTCAAGATTCTTAATTTCAGCATAATTCATAGTAAGCACTTCCTTTATGAAATACTTTACCTTCTATTTTTAACGCATTGCTTAGCCTTTAGCCGAGCAATGCGTTAAATTTATTTTTCAATTTTCAAACCTGTAACAGCTTACAGATGCATTACACGGGATTTGATTTCCTTTGTCTTGCCCACATTCCAGAAGTTTTCACCTAAGTAGCCGCAGGTACGACGGATAACGGTCATCTTGGAATGATCTTTATTATGGCAAGCGGGGCACTCCCACTCATTGTCATCATTTACCTGAATTTCGCCATCAAAGCCGCAGACATGGCAGTAGTCGGACTTAGTATTGAATTCAGCGTATTGAATATTGTCATAGATAAATTTGACAACCTCTTCCAGAGCCTCAGTATTATGGCGCATATTGGGAATCTCTACATAGCTGATAGCGCCGCCGGAGGAAATCTTTTGGAACTGGCTTTCAAATTTAAATTTGCTAAAGGCATCAATTTTCTCGCGTACATCCACATGGTAGGAGTTGGTATAGTAGCCTTTGTCGGTAACATCCTCAATCGTACCGAAGCGCTGTTTATCCACACGTGCGAAGCGGTAGCACAGGCTTTCAGCCGGGGTACCATAGAGGCCGAAGCCCAAACCTGTTTTAGCCTTCCATTTTTCGCAGGCACCGCGCAGGCGGTTCATAACGCGCAGAGCAAATTCTTCGCCCTCAGGAGTGGTGTGACTGACACCCTTCATCAGCTTCGTCAGCTCGTAGAGACCGATGTAGCCGAGGGAAATAGTGGAATAGCCATTTTCTAAGAATTTATCAATGGTCTCACCCTTTTGCAGGCGGGCAATTGCACCATATTGCCAATGCACGGGGCTAACATCACTGCGTACACCCTTCAGCGCATTGTGGCGGCACATCAGTGCCTCATAGCAAAGCTCCAGGCGCTCGTCAAGGAGCTGCCAGAATTTTTGTTCATCGCCCTTAGCCACGATACCAATCTGGGGCAGGTTCAAGGAGACTACGCCCTGATTAAAGCGACCCTCAAATTTATAGTTGCCGTTCTCATCCTTCCAAGGAGAGAGGAAGCTGCGGCAGCCCATCGGAGAGAAGACATTGCCTTCATAGTTCTCGCGCATTTTTTTCGCGCTGATGTAGTCAGGATACATGCGTTTCGCGCTACATTTTACAGCAAGGCGGGTAATGTAGTCATATTTGCCGCCCTTCAAGCAGTTATGCTCGTCAAGCACGTAAACAAGCTTCGGGAAAGCAGGCGTTACATACACACCCTTATCATTTTTAATACCCTGCAAACGTTGACGCAGAATTTCTTCTACAATCATCGCATTTTCCTTCAGGTAGGGATCATCCTCACGCAGATTCAGGAAAAGTGTTACGAAGGGAGATTGACCATTAGTAGTCATCAAGGTATTGATTTGGTACTGAATGGTTTGTACGCCACCCTTTAATTCGTAGCGCAGGCGCTCATTTGTCAGGCGCTCCAGTGTATCGGCATCAATATGGCCTTCGCTTGCCTCGAAAATGCTCTTTTTGAATTTTTCATAGCTACGGCGCAGATATTTACCCAAATGGCATACATCTACGGATTGGCCGCCGTATTGGCTGGAGGCTACGGAAGCAATGATTTGAGTCATAACGGTGCAAGCAACCTGGAAGCTTCTGGGGCTTTCGATGAGCTTACCGTTCATAACGGTACCATTATCCAGCATATCGCCAATATTAATCAGGCAGCAGTTAAAAATCGGTTGAATAAAGTAATCAGCATCATGGAAATGCAGCACGCCATCCTCATGCGCTTTGGAAATTTTTTCCGGCAGCATGATGCGCTTCGTCAAGTCCTTAGAAACCTCGCCTGCAATCAGGTCGCGTTGGGTAGCAGCCATGGTTGCATTTTTATTGGAGTTTTCCTCCATAACGTCTTTATTACTATTGCGAATCAAGGAGAGGATGGACTCATCAGTGGTATTAGCCTTGCGCACCAGCGCACGTTGATAACGGTAAATAATGTAAGCTTTGGCCAGTTCAAACTTGCCTTCATCCATCAGGCTATGCTCTACCATGTCCTGAATATCCTCAACCAGAAGACGTTTGCGATTGCGGTCCTGCACATGCTGCGCAATCTTCTCAATTTTGTCCTCCTCAATTCTATATTCAGGCTCTACAGCAGCATTAGCTTTTTGAATAGCCACAATAATTTTTTTACCGTCAAAATCAACAGTAGTACCGTCACGCTTAATGACCTTCATTAGTATCCATCCTTTCCTCTCAAATTATCTATTTTGTGTTTTCTCGTAAGATACTTGTTTAAATATCGGGAGCAGGTTTAGCATCTGCACATACTCTGCTAGAACTGCAGGTAGTGTACTCACTTCCTTGCATGAGTTATTTTACCACAACATATCGTGGGTGTCAATTACAAACTAATCAATATGTAGTTTTTCACTTGAGTAGACGTTATACAGGGTGTATGTATCATTTCTGAAAATTTAGCCTGCTGACTGGAGAGTTCTTTACAGTAAAGTCCCCCTTAAGGGAATGTTCTGCACGGACAGCAACAAAAAATTTAGCATTTTTCCCATTATTTAGCGTGTCCCCTTTGTATATCATCCTAAAAAATGGTACAATAGATAGCATGTGATTGTTTTGCTTATTTACTAATCGAGAGGGGTAATATATATGGATAATTCTACTGCAAATAAAAATAGCTTGAGCGGTATGCTCATGCTAGGGTTATGCGCCTTTATCTGGGGTACTGCCTTCATCGCGCAGAGTGTCGGCGGTGAATATGCTGAGCCCTTAACCTTTAACTGCGCACGCAGCTTTTTAGCAACTATTTTTCTCCTTATCTGCTGCTTAATATTCGACAAAATGGACGGCAAAAGCTTCACTATCCTCGGTACTAACAATCCCTTACGCCGCAGCCGTACTCTAAAGGGTGGTATAGTGTGTGGCATTGCCCTAAGCTTAGCCAGCTTCATGCAGCAGCTGGGCATCATGTACACGACGGTTGGCAAGAGTGGCTTTATCACGGCACTATATATTGTACTCGTACCCTTTTTAAGCTACGCCCTTTACCGCACGAAAATCACGCTCGTGCAATGTCTAAGCGTAGCAATTGCCGCCATAGGCATGTACTTTATCTGTATTAACGAAAGCTTTACCATCAACAAGGGAGATTTATATACTCTTGTATGCGCCTTCTGCTTTGCCGGGCAGATTATTGCCGTGGACAAGGTAATTGCTAACCTGGACGGTGTGCGTCTATCCTTAGTACAATTTGCAACCTGCACAGTGCTCAACGGCATACTAATGCTGATATTTGAAAATCCATCCTTAACCAATGTGCTCCTAGGCTGGCTGCCCATCGCTTATGCTGGCATAATGTCCAGCGGTGTTGCCTATACGCTGCAGATTGTCGGTCAGAAGCACTGTAATCCCGTCCTGGCCTGCATGATTATGAGCCTGGAATCTGCCTTTGCTCTCGTCAGTGGCTGGTTATTACTTGGCCAAGCGATGAGCATACGTGAAATCAGTGGTTGTGTTCTTGTTTTCGCTGCCATTATGCTCGCACAGCTACCACCGGAGCTACTCCCCTGGACAAAAAAATCATAAACAAAAACCGCCGTATTACAGCAGTCGCAGTAATACAGCGGTTATTTTTTATTTTTAATTAGCAAGATTATCAGGAAGCACGTACGAAACTATTGCTCTTTAACCTTTTTTAAGAGCGCAAAAAGCTTTACAACGTCTTCTAAATCTACTTCATTGCTAGGTTGTTTTTTGTTCTCAACATCAATATCAGTGAACAAATCAGCCATAGTAACCTCTAAAACATCATGCAGCTTAAGCAAATTACTTAGCGTAATATTGCTGCGCCCACCTTCGATATTACTGAGGTGTGCCTGACTAATTCCCATCTTTTTGGCAACCTCATTTTGACCAAGACCTTTTTGAATACGCAATAATTTTAATCTGTTACCAACAAGTCGAATTCTTTCATTCATCTTAAAACACCCCTTTTATCTAAATATTTTTCTTACTATGTAATATCTGATTTACTTATTATTATTTCATGTTACAGTGAATAATTGTAAGCAATACCTATCTTGTCAGCATTATAACATAAGAAAAGCAAAGATACAAGAGACGTAGGCATAAATTTCACTTAATTATCACTTTATTGATGTCCATTTTATTAAATATGGCATAGCATATACTCCCATAGCCTCATAGGTAGGGGCTTTGGGATGCAAGCCATCAAGATATGCATTCTTAAGACTCTTTTCGTCACTGCCTATAGAGGGCTGTAAATCTAGCAAAAAGCACCTTTTGGCACACAAATCACTTACCGCCTGTTTTAAGTTTAATAAATGCCTATTCATTAGTTTGTCAGAGCTCAGCAATGGTAATACGATGCAAAGCTTATAGCTTTTCTCCTCACAAAAGCTTAACAAACGCTTGTAATCAGTAATAATATGCTCAAGGCTACGCCCCTGCAAAATATCATTCGCGCCACCTAAAAAGAGTACATGCTGTACATATTCCGGTAATGGATATTGGCGCATGCGATATATAATATCATCACAGCAATCACCACATACACCATAATTAAGCATTTTTAGAGGTGCAGCCTTTTCCACGGCTACTATCCAAGAGTAGCGCTGTCCGAAGGGAAAGCCCTGTACTAGGCTATCTCCATAACAAGCAATATAGTCCATGTTTTCTCCTCCTCTAACTAATTATTGAGCTAATTATAGCAAAGCTAGCTCTACGAACGCAAGAGCGCGGACCTGAATTTACAAAATACAAGTATAGTGTTACAATAAAAATATCAGATATTAACTAAAAATTCCACTAAAGGAGGTTATCTTTTTAAAATGGATAAATTTACTTTTTTTGCCCCTTCACAAGTAATTTTTGGAAAAAACGCAGAAGCCCAAGCAGGTACTATGTGCAAAAAATATGGTGCGCATAAGGTTCTCGTACATTTTGGTGGACAAAGTGCCAAAAAATCCGGATTATTGGATCGTATCTGTACCAGCCTCAAGGAAGCAGGCCTAGAATACGTACTACTGGGTGGAGTTGTTCCTAATCCCCTGCTGAGCAAAATTTATGAGGGTATCAAGCTCTGCAAGGACGAGGGAGTGGACTTTATTCTTGCAGTAGGCGGTGGTAGCGTTATCGATAGCGCTAAAGGTATTGGCTACGGTCTTGTTAATGAAGGAGATGTCTGGGACTACTATAGTCGTAAAAAAGAAGTTACTGGCTGCGCGCCCATCGGCGTCGTCCTGACTATTGCTGCAGCTGGTAGCGAAATGAGTAATTCCTCTGTAGTAACCAAGGATGATGGTATGCTCAAACGTGGTCTTACTACTGATTATTGCTATGCAAAATTCTCACTGCTCAACCCTGAGCTAACCTATACTCTTCCCGCCTACCAGACTGCAAGTGGCTGCACCGACATTATCGTGCATACGCTAGAGCGCTATTTCACAGCTCCCTCCACCCAACAGCTTGCGCTGATAGATGGCATTGCAGCTACGCTACTGAAGAGCGTCATGCGTAATGCGAAGCTCGCTCTCAAAAACCCTACTAATTACGACGCACGCGCTGAAATTATGTGGAGTGGTACGCTTTCTCATAACGGTATCACAGGCGATAGAACACTTGGCGACTGGGCCTGCCACCAGCTCGAGCATGAACTAAGCGGCATGTTTGGCGTAGCTCACGGCGCTGGTCTCGCTGCTGTTTGGGGAAGCTGGGCACGTTATGTATATAAAGAAAATGTTTCTCGTTTTGCTAAATTTGCGGTAGATGTCTTTAGTATTCCCTATGATTATCGCAATGAGGAGAATACCGCGCTTGCAGGCATTACAGCTATGGAAAGCTTTTTCCGGTATATCGGTATGCCTACTAATATTCCTGACCTCATCGGTCATGAGCTTTCCGAGGCTGAAATAGCTGAATTAGCGCATAAATGCAGCTTTATGGGCACGCGTACTATCGGTCAATTCAAGGTCTTGACCGAGGCAGATATGGCCAATATCTATCGCGCTGCTAATTAAAACACGCTAGCTCTATCCACGGTCTCTTATCTTTCTAGCCAACATACAAAAACACCAGCTATCTACACAACGTACATAGCTGGTGTTTTATTATTATTTATATCGTCTTAGAGATAAAAATACCAATAAGTAATACCTGCGAGAATAATACGATACCAAGCAAAGCTGGTAAGATCGTATTTATGCAGAAATTTAAGAAACCAGAGCACGGACCAATAGGCCACAATAAAGGACACTACAAAGCCTATACCCAGCACCGTTAAATCATCAGTACTTAAATTATTGATATTCTTTAATAAATCATAGAGGCAAGCTACAAACATCAATGGCACTGCGATGAGGAAGGTATAGTTTGCTGCTGCCTGACGTGAAAGCCCCACGAGTAGACCGCCGGCAATCGTGCTGCCACTACGGGAGAAGCCAGGCCACAAAGACAGGAATTGATATATCCCAACCCATATCGCCTGCTTCATGGTAATCTTGTCCACATCATCTACAAGCTCTGCCTCCTTCCCCTTGGTCAGGCGCTCTGCGATAATTAAAAGCAGACCACCCAAAGCAAGGCCGATGGCAACAGTAAAGGGTGAGAAGAGGTATTTTTTTATAAAAGGATAGAGAAAATAGGCAACTGCCATTACGGGAACAATACCTGCAGCTATATGCCACACTGACAGCCCCTTGTGCATATTCCAGCCATCCTTAGTAAAAAAGCGAGCAAAGCGCTCTTTATAAATAAAAATCACGGACAAAATAGCACCCAATTGCACAAAAACATCAAACACATCGGCAACAGGTCCATCAAAGCCCAACACATGACCTACTATAATCATGTGCCCGGTAGAAGAAACAGGCAAAAACTCTGTCAAACCCTCAACAATACCCACAATAACGGCAATTAGATACTGATCCATCGTAACATCCTTTCAATATTTCTAGCTTTATTATTATACGCTTTTTTCAACATCTACGCAATGAGCTTTTTAAAAGCTTACAGAATTTTTTCACTGCACATATAACTCTATAAAGCTTACATGCAAGAAAAGCTATATAATAAAAGACAGCCCCATATAGGAGCTGTCTTTTATTATATTCGTTTTAAATGAATCAAAGATTAATCAACTTCGCTTAATCACCGAAGCAGATACCTAACTGCCTACCAGTGCGAATAATTTCGCTGTCAACTGGTACCTGACGCGGCTTTTCAGCTGCTTTTTGAATGTACACGGTAACAATTTGGTCATGATACAGGGAAACCATGACATTATATTCGCCACGCAAACAAGCTTCTGCTGCTGCAACGCCATAACGAGTGGATAATACTCTATCAAAGGCTGTAGGTGAGCCACCACGCTGTAAATAGCCTAATACCGTACATCTGGATTCAATACCTGTACGCTCTTCAATCTCGCGTGCCACCTTCTCGCCAATACCACCAAGGCGAAGAGGCTCAAAGCTACCCTTGACTACACGGGCAACGGATAATTCTCCACCCTCCGGCTTTGCGCCCTCGGCTGCAACTATAATGCTAAAGTTTTTACCTGCGGCCTTACGCTGCTCAATCTTTGCAATAACGCTCTCCAGCTTGTAGGGAATCTCAGGAAGCAGAATAACGTCCGCACCACCTGCGAGTCCACTGTGCAAAGCAATCCAGCCTGCATAACGACCCATAACCTCTAAAACCATAACCCTATGATGGGACTCTGCTGTAGTATGCAATCTGTCCACAGCCTCAGTAGCCATAGCCATCGCCGTATCAAAGCCAAAGGTCCGCTCCGTACATGGCAGATCATTATCAATGGTCTTAGGCACACCTACAACTTTTACGCCACACTCTCTAGCCAATTGCGCACCAATATTCAGGCTGCCATCGCCACCAATAACAACTAAGGCTTCTATTTCATACTTGCGCAGATTCTCCAGCACCTGCTCCCGCATATCCTTATAGATAATATCTCCATTCTCTTGTTCAATGGCAAATTTAAACGGATTATCGCGGTTCGTAGTGCCTAAAATCGTACCACCACGGGGAAGAATGCCTGATATGCTGGCATAATCCATCTTTTGCAAATTGCCGTTTACTAAGCCGTTAAAGCCATTATGCACGCCATAAACCTCACAACCATTTTGTAAAAAGGTTTTTACAACAGCTCTGATAACGGCATTCAGACCCGGGCAGTCACCACCACCCGTCAGCACAGCAAAACAACGCTTTTTATCAGTCATGCCCTACCTCCGCATTCACTTCAGAGAGAAAAATTAGTCTTCTACGTTCCAAATCTTGAAGCCGTCCGGGCTAATACGGATTGCTTCAGTGCCATCAAATTTATCATAGCACAGGTTACCATTTTCGATGTAGCCGGGCCATGCAGTAATGATAGTGAATTTCTTGCTTAATTTACGCATCAAGCTGTCAGTATTGATGTGGAATACGGGTACGAACAGAGTTTGCAGTCTGTCAAGAATAATAACGTCCGCATTGTAGCTTGCCAGAATCTCTGCAAACATATCGGGAGCATACAGACCTCTGTCAGCTGCAGGAATAGCCAGGAACTCTTCGCTGATCAACATACGGCAATCAACATAGGTCCATTTTTTAGCTTCTGCTGCTTCACGCAGAACTTTACTTTTGCCACTACCAGGTTTGCCGGTAACGATAACTACGTTGCCTTTGTCTGCTTGTGCTGCTTCAACAACCTTTAACAATTCTTCTACTTGATTCATTTGAAAAACCTCCTAATACACCGAAGTGTTTATATTCAATCTAAATTGTTACTTAGTATATTCGCTGAAGATCTCTAAAATCCTCTAAAAAAATAGGCACCATTCTGAAAATTTCTGAACGGCACCTATTAATGTTACACATTTATCAATAATCAGCCGTTTCTGGAATCTTTATCCTTAAATCGCTCGTAAGGATCAATAGCTAATAGACCACTATAGACTGTTCTAAGGTCTGTAATGTCACCCTTACTAATGATATATTTTTCTAATTTACGTTTTACGCGTTGAAGCGCGTTATCAATGGACTTAATATGACGATTGAGATCAACAGCAATTTCCTGATAGGATTTGCCATCAAGATAGCTCATGAGCACCTTCCATTCTAGGTCACTAAGAATGTTGTTCATTTTGCTTTCAATGTCACTAAACTCCTCACGACTGATAACCATATCCTCAGGATTTGCCACGCGAACACCACTGATGATATCCAGCAGTGTCCTATCGCTATCCTCCTCATAGATAGGCTTATTAAGTGATACATAGGAATTGAGCGGTATATGCTTTTGTCTAGTTGCGGTTTTTATCGCAGTAATAATCTGGCGCGTTACGCATAACTCCGCAAAAGCACGAAAAGAGGATTGCTTATCATTTTTAAAGTCACGAATAGCCTTATATAAGCCAATCATGCCCTCTTGAATAATATCCTCTCTTTCAGCACCAATGAGGAAATAACTCCGTGCCTTAGCTCTAACAAAATTTCTATACTTATGCAGCAAATACTCTTGCGCCAGTACATTATCCTGAAGCTGGGCAGCTAAAACGATTTCCTCATCAGTCATTTGCGAAAAAGCTTCATAAGGATCGTTTTTCTTTACCGTATCCGTGGTCATCAAGTACATTTCCTCCATGTGGTTTCTATCATTAGCAATAATACGTTTTATTATATCCTGAACAAGTCTATACGTCAATGTTTCTTCTCTTAGAGGCGACGTAATTTTTCTAAATGCTCCAAGACATGCCCTTGAATGCGTCCTCCAAGCTCATTGCGGTTTAAAGCACCCCTAGGAATGCGCAGTCTTTCAGCAATTTGTTTCTTAGTCTTCTTGTAATCTTCGCGAAACTCACGCGCACTAATGCGGTAAGCACCTGCGCCCATGATGTTCAGCTGTTCAGCGTAGTCACTAGTCACAACGAAGACCTTCGCCTTATTCGGACCATGTCCCAGTTCATAGGCACGACGCTCAATCCAAGAATCGGCTGTCTCGCCCTCACCCGTATAGACCACCTGAATGCCATGGATGGTCTCGATTGCAGCAGCACCTGCCACATCAAGCGCATCGAATACTACAATAGCTCGATAGCCCTTGAAGGCAGCGTATTCGCTGACGCCTGCAATCAGTAGCTCTCTGGCATGCTCTAGGCTGCTCTGGCGTAGCTGGGCAAATTCCTTCCAGGCATTGATTACATTATAGCCATCTATAATCAGATATTCGCCCATACTTCACCTCATTTTCAGCTTGCAGACAGTAGCTACAAGCGAGTTGATTTGCAAGATTTTAGAAGCTACTACGCTGACGCACAACCTCATACATTAAAATGGCACCTGCATTGGACGCATTGAGCGAGTTTACTCCACCCTTCATGGGCAGACTAACAATATCGTCGCATTTCTGCTTCACAAGACGTCCCAAGCCCTTGCCCTCGGCACCAATTACGAGCACTATGGGGCCCGTCATATTGGCAGCGTAGAAGTCCACGCCATCCATATCGGCGCCTACGAGCCAGCAGCCGCGCGCCTTCAGTTCCTCCATAGTCTGGGCAATATTGCCAATTTGTACAACAGGCACATATTCCACAGCACCGGCGGAAATTTTCGCTACGACAGCGTTGAGCGGACAGCTGCGACGACGAGGCATCAGCACACCATGTACACCGGCAGCGTCAGCTGTACGGATGAGCGCGCCCACGTTCTGCGGATCCTGCAGCTCGTCGAGCAACAGGAGGAAGGGCTCCTCCTCTTTTTCAGCCGCACGCTTGAAGACATCCTCCAGCGTTGCAAAAGCGATAGGAGCAGCAAGTGCTGCTACACCCTGATGACGCATGCCCGGAGCCAGCTTATCAAGGCGCTCAGCCTTCACCGTCTCCACAGGTACACCTTTATTTTTGGCAAGAGCTAAAAGCTCACCCAGGCTACCGCCATGCGCCCCCTCCTGCACATAAAGCTTGTTCAAGGAGCGCTCGCCCTTCAGAGCTTCGAAAACTGCATTGCGTCCGGCGAGAATTTCACTATTTTCGTTAATACTCTCTGTGGGAGCAGCAGCTTTTACAGCCCTGCGAGGCTTGTCGGCCTTATTATTTTTGAACGGAGTTTTCGGCATTATGGACGAATTATTTTTCGGAGTCATGCGCTTCTCCTCCCTCATTTGGTAACCTCAGCTTCTTGGGCTTTTTGCTTTTGCGCCAAAATTGCCTCTAGGCGCCCACAGCTCATAGCACCCTCATGGCATACGCCTTCGCTGACGCAGGTCGGACCGGCATTTTCAAAAATAACTGGTGCCACAGCCTTTACCTCTTCAAGCATCTTATTGGCCAACGCGCGGATTTCCCATTGCGCACGGGTACAGCAGCGCAGGCTAAAGAAGTTTAACAAGGAACGTGCATTGAAGGTGCAGACGATTTTGGTCTCCGTCGCATTGGGCAGAATATAGCGTGCATCCTCAGCAGGAATACCAGCTGCAGTCAGCTCATTATAAAGGTCTTGAATCTCTGTCATTAAAGCGTCGAATTTCGCCTTCGCCTCGGGCCGAGCCGCGATAGAAGCCGGAACGATAGTTTCGAAGGCGTGCTCTTTCACATAGCGTTGAGACTGTTGGGAATAGCTAGCGATACGATGTCGCACCAGCTGATGGGTCAGAACACGGGAGACACCCTCAATGGCAAAGGTAAAGGTTACATGCTCCAGTGTGGAAAAATGTCCCATGCTAACGAGCTTGCGCACGAGCGTCGCTGCCTGTTCATCACTAATGCGCTCCTCTAGCTCTGCCGCGCCAATCGGGGAATAGCAGAGACGTGCACTCATAGCGACGGTGCGCTCGGGCTCTGGTGTATAGCGCACTAGCTTAACCTGCATTGTCATAACATGTCTCCTCCTTTCATCTCACAAAGGCTTAGCAGCGGGAGCCGTAACCACGACTCCCCTGCATTTTATTTTTCTGCTAATTTTTCACTAATAATTTTAAAGGAAGCTGCTAGTAGCTCCTCCAAGCGCTCCTCGCGCTCCTCTAAGTAAAGATAACCTAGCAGTGCTTCAAAGGCTGTTGCCAGACGATATTCGCGCACGCTTGCACTTTTTGGCACAGTGGACTTAGCATTGCGCCCACGTCGATAGATATGCTGCTCATCCTCCGTGAGGCTACTCTCGAGCAGTTCCATAGCTACTGCCTGGTAAACAGCGGAGACCATCTTCATGCCGAGGTCGTTTAAAACACGCACATGGCTTGACGTCGGCAAGAGGCGCAGACGCACGTACATAGAAAAGACTACGTCTCCGATGTACGCAAGCACGATTGGATTGAGCTGCTTGGCGTCGCCCAAGGTCATGCCTTCAGCCTGACAAGCAGCGAGCGCGTGCTCCATTAAAAATTGGTATTGTGCAAATTTCATATTTCTATAATTATTGCTTGGACCATTTTACGCCCTGCGGAGTATCCTGCAGAACGATGCCAATGGCAGTCAACTTATTGCGCAGCTCGTCAGCGAGAGCATAGTTTTTCGCTTTACGTGCATCCTGACGCATAGCAATCAGCATTTCCACGAGCTCTGCTTCCTTGCTGTCACCAGCAGCCTCAGCGGGAGCAGCGTCAGCCTTCTCCAGCACGCCGATGATGGAAGCCATCTCAGCAAAGGTTGCGGAGAAGAGGGCAACGAGCTTGCCGTCGGGTTTTACACCTGCGTCGGTCACAGCTTTTTTATAAACATTGATTTCCTTAGCCAGTGCGAACCAGTAGCTAATTGCCAGCGCGGTGTTGAAGTCGTCACGCATAGCCTCCATGAAAGCTTCACGCAGCTCGGTCACCTTCGCACGCAGAGCCAGGCTATCTTCGGTCGGACCGGCATTCATCATTGCTTCGAGCTCAGCCAGTGCTTCCTTAGCGGAGCGCAGGCGTTGCAGACTCTTATCAGCTTCCTTCAGGCGTGCATCGCTGAAGTCCAGCGGGCTGCGATAGTGAGTGGAAACGATGAAGAAGCGCAGTGTCTCGGGATCAAAGTGCTCGAGAATATCGATAACCATGAAGAAATTGCCCAAGGATTTGGACATTTTTTCATTATCCACGGTAATGAAGCCATTGTGCAGCCAGTAATGCACGAAGGGATGGCAGCCGGTGCAACCCTCGGATTGCGCGATTTCGTTCTCATGGTGCGGGAAAATCAGGTCACTGCCGCCGCCGTGGAAGTCGAAGGATTCACCGAGATATTTCATGCTCATGGTAGAGCATTCGATATGCCAGCCCGGACGGCCATTACCCCAGGGGCTCGGCCAGGAGGGTTCACCCGGTTTTGCAGATTTCCACAAAGCGAAGTCCATCGGATTCTTCTTGCGGTCGTCCACATCAACGCGTGCGCCTGCCAGCATATCCTCCAGATTGCGACCGGAGAGGCAGCCATAGTGACGGAATTTTTCTACGCTGTAGTAAACGTCACCATCAACTACATAGCCATAGCCATTATCAATCAGCTTTTGCACAGTGCCAATGATATCCACGATATGCTCGGATACGCGAGGATAAACATGCGCACGACGTACATTCAGCTTGTCCATTACTTCAAAATAGGAGTCGATGTAACGATTGCAGATGTCGAACCATTGCACGCCCTCTTTATTCGCGGTGTTGATGATTTTGTCATCAACATCGGTAAAGTTTTGCACATGGGTTACATCGTAGCCCTCATGCTCCAGGAAGCGGCGGATAACGTCCCAGGTTACGAAGGGACGCGCATTGCCGATATGGGGGTGGTTATAGGGGGTAACGCCGCACACGTAGATGTTGGCCTTACCGGGGTGCATGGGGACGAATTCTTCTTTTTTATTGTTTAAAGTGTTATAAACTCTAATGCTCATGGGTTTAACTCCTTTTTTGCATTTTCTAAGAAAGCGCTAGAGGTGCCGGAAGACGAAGAACAGTGCAGCAGACGCAGCGACGGCGTACTAGTGGTACGTCGAGCAAGTCTGCAAGCTGTTCTGAAGTATAACGGTGCTTATAGTGCTTTCGCTTATAGCTCTACGCCTGCTTTAGCAAGGGAAGCCTTAATGCGTTTTGCAGTGCGCTCTACGCCCAGCAGCGGCACCATTGCAGCCAGCTCCGGACCATGCTGATTACCGGTCAGAGCGACACGGATCGGCATGAAGACATCCTTGCCCTTCAGCTTAGTGCCTTTTTGAATAGCCTTGAAGAGTGCCTTCACAGCTGCATTATCCAGGTTCTCTACCTTCGGCAGCTCCTCAAGCAGCATTTTGATAACCATCGGCACAGTCTCAGCCTTCAGCACTGCTGCAGCCTCTTCGTTTTCAAAATCAAACTCATCATTGAAGTACATTTCTACGCAAGCGGGAATTTGAGCTGCATAGGAAACATGCTCCTGCGCAGTAGCAACAACGCGTTTCAGCCAAGCGAGCTTCTCGCCCTCTTCCTCACCGGTCATGTAGCCGGCAGCAATCATATGGGGCTTAGCAGCCTCAAAGAAGGCTTCAGCATCAAGCTGACGCATATAGTGCTGGTTGATCCAGTTCAGCTTATCAATATCAAATACAGCGGGGTTCTTAGCCACGCGCTCCATGGAGAACTCTTTAATCAGCTCTTCCATGCTGAAGATTTCCTGCTCGCTATTGGGAGCCCATCCCAACAATGCCAGGAAGTTATTGATGCCTGCAGGCAGGTAGCCCAGCTGACGATATTGGTCGACGCTGGTTGCGCCATGACGCTTGCTCATTTTAGTATGGTCCTTGCCCAGAATCAGGGAAATATGACCAAAGGTGGGTTGCTTGAAGCCCAGTGCGTCATAAATCAGGCATTGACGGGGGGTGTTGGACAGATGCTCCTCAGCACGGATTACATGGGTAATGTGCATCAGCGCATCGTCGATTACTACCGCATAGTTATAGGTCGGGATGCCATCGGATTTCACGATAACGAAATCACCGATATTATTGGAATCAAAAACAACATCGCCACGCACCATGTCGCGTACGAGAATTTGCTTATCTGCGGGCACGCGGAAGCGAACGGTCGGTTTACGACCCTCAGCCTTGAATTGAGCGATTTGTTCCTCGGTCAGATTGCGGCATTTGCCCATATAACGAGGCATTTTGCCTTCCTTAATCAGAGATTGGCGCTCTTCCTCAAGCTCCTCGTCAGTGCAATAGCAGTAGTAAGCCTTGCCCTCAGCCAGCAGCTGATCGGTGTATTTTTTATAAATATCAAGGCGCTCCATTTGATGGTAGGGACCATTAGGACCGCCTACGTCAACGCCCTCATCCCAGTCCATGCCGAGCCATTTCAGAGCTGCCTTAATATTTTCCTCAGACTCCGGAGTGGAACGTTCACGGTCGGTATCCTCGATACGCAGAATCAGCTTGCCGCCGGTTTTGCGTGCTAAAAGCCAGTTGAACAGTGCGCTGCGGGCGCCACCGATATGGAACGGGCCGGTCGGGCTCGGTGCAAATCTTACTCTAATTTCTTCATTATTACAACAACAACACATAGTATATTTCTCCCTCCACATTTTTTCAGGAACACGCAAGCAATGAGCAAATTCACCAGCATTTCCTGTGGTTATTAATAATTTTCACGAGCGGAACAGCGCAGCTTGGGCTAAATATTGCCTATTCCGTCAAATTAATATTATAGCATAGAAACTGCGTAAAAGGAACACGCTAATTGCTCTTTCTAGCTTAAATCTCTAAAATATGTGCTAAAAAATAAGTGCCACGGGGTAAACACTCTAGCCCACCCCGGGCACTCTTATAAAGCTTTATTATTTGTTATAGCACAGGAGCTATCAATGCTGGTTCTGAGCCCTTACTAGCGAAGCAACTGCCTCGGATGCAATGCCTTCGCCACGACCTGTGAAGCCCAGCTTCTCCGTCGTAGTCGCCTTCACATTCACTGCATCCTCGTCAATTCCGAGCACAGCTGCAACCTTAGTACGCATCTCGGGAATGAAGCCTGCCAGCTTCGGACGCTGCGCAATAATCGTCACGTCCACATTATTAATCTGCCAGCCACGTTCATGTAACAAAGCCACCACATGCTCCGTCAGCTTCATGCTGTCCGCACCCTTATAACGCATATCGGTATCGGGAAAATGCTTGCCAATATCGCCCAGCGCTGCCGCGCCCAGCAATGCATCCATCAGTGCATGCAACGCCACATCCGCATCGCTGTGACCTAGTAGGCCCAGCTCATAGGGTATCTCCACGCCACAGAGAATGAGCTTGCGCTCTGGTACTAATTTATGCACATCATAACCGCAGCCCACACGAAAGGCGGGGATAATAATTTTACTTTCCATCTTCCTGCTCCTCCCTTGCGAGCTCATCTAAAAAATGCTCTGCGAGAACTAAATCCTCAGGCGTAGTGATTTTAATATTTTCATAACGCCCCTGTGCTATAGCTACCTTTTGTTCCAAGAGCTCCACTACAGACGCATCATCCGTCACAGCACAGGGATGCGCAGCTAAATGAGCATAAGCGCCCTGCAGCAGCTCCGCACGAAAAATCTGCGGTGTCTGCACAGCTACTAAAGAAGAACGCACAGGCGTAGCTACAACAAAGCCTGCTTCATCGATAACCTTAATCGTGTTTTTTACCGGCACGGCCGCAATTGCTGCTCCCTGCGCCTCCGCCACGGCCAATGTGCGTTCGAACACTGCCTTTCCGGCGAAGGGACGTGCACCATCATGCACCGCTATATATTCCACATTCTCGCCCACGACAGCCAACGCATTCGCTACACTATCCTGTCGCTCCTTGCCGCCTGCCACGACTTGCAGCGTGAGTCTAGGAAAATACTGCTCCTGATAGCGGGCGAGAAGCTCTTTGCCCTCAGTCACCTCGCTCGGCGCCAGGACAACAATGGCACGCTGCATAATCCCAGTCTCTTGCAGCATATGCAGACAATGCACGATAAGCGGTGCGCCACGCAGCAACGCAAACGCTTTATTAATGCCTAGCCCGAGACGCTTACCAGCGCCAGCCGCAGGCACGATGCAGACTAATTTTTCTTGAGCATGCTCCATAATTATCTCCTATATTCAAATACAGACCGAGACTACACTGACTAACATCAAGGCGCCTCGGTCCGCATTTTAGTAACCATTTTAATATTTTACCGCCTTAGCAAAAATCATGCGTCCAGCAGCTGTCTGCAGCACGGAAGTAACTACAACAGGAATATTCGCACCGATGCTGTTGCGACCATTTTCCACGACTATCATCGTGCCATCATCAAGATAAGCAATAGCCTGATTAGGCTCCTTGCCTTCTTTCACGAGGTAAACGCGCATCTCCTCACCTGCGATAACAACAGGCTTAATCGCATTCGCCAGCTCATTAATGTTCAGTACCTTCACACCCTGAATCCCGGCTACCTTGTTCAGATTATAATCATTGGTAATAATCGCTGCATTGGCCTGCTTGCCTAGTCGCACTAGCTTCGCATCTACTTCGGCGATATCGTCATAATCATTATCCACAACCACAACCTGATCCTTATAACTAATGAGCAGGTCCTGCACCAAATCCAAACCGCGACGCCCCTTGGCACGCTTTAGATTATCCGAAGAATCAGAGAGCTTTTGCAGCTCTTCAAGCACAAAATTAGGTACAACCAGTTGACCCTCAAGAAAGCCAGCGGCCATGATATCCATAATGCGCCCGTCGATAATGACACTCGTATCAAGCAGCTTATTTGTGCTATAAAGACGATCAGTCAAAGCTCCGCTAATATTATTAGCTTGCTTCTCCTCAGGCTTAATCACCTTACGATTAGGAATGCGATTAAAAAAGCCCACGATATCATTATGCTTGCGCAATGCGAGCTTTGCACCTACGACGGATAAAACCAAGCTTAAACCGATAGGAATATATGGTCCAACAATGGGCAAACGAGAAAAGGGTCCACCAATCAAATTCGCTAAAATCAGACCGATACCTATGCCAAAAACCATAACAAGAATATCACTGGTTGGTATTTTTGACAGGGATGTAGTCACAACCTCTGCATAATTGAAGAGGCTATTCGTCATAAACGGCGCTAAAACTAAGGCCAGCCACGAGAAAAGGAATAATCCCGGCAATGCCAAAATCATATTAGCGAAGGTAATTCCAAAAAAACCATTGCCATGCAGATCATAGCCAAAATATCTCGACATAATCGGTAATAGGGAGTCTGTGAGTATGAGTCCGGTAATAACAATAATAAGAGAGATAGTGAGGCTAATAAATTTTCTCAACATTCTTCTTCTCCTCCTTTCTTGCAAATTTAACTAAATTAGTATCTGCCTACTACTTAGTCTATTATATAATACTGCTAAATAGGGTAAATTACAAGTCAGTAGAGAACGCAAATTATGTCAGCTTTGTAAATTTTTCTAATAGGTTTGCTAAATAGTGCTTATACAAAAAAAGACTGCCCCCAAAAGCAGAGGCAGTTCCAAAATATATTTAATTTTAAAGTATACTTATTGGCAGCATTCCTCCAGCCAGCTTGCAGCAGCCTGAGCTTCACAATCGCGAATGAGCATAACCTCACTCTGTAAAATTTGCCGCGTACTATGCAAGAGACGCCGTTCACCTACAGAAATTTTTTTATTGCGCTCTAAAAGAGTAAGCAGCTTGTAAATTTTAGCGACCTCCACCACACTACCACTTTTTATTTTATCCATATATAGCTGAAAACGTCTATTCCAGGAGATACTTTTCACAGCCTGCACATCGGGAGTTTCCTGCAATACTGCTTTCAGCATTACCAGGCTTGCCTCGTCACCGATGGTACGTAGGCCCAGCTTTTCAGCACTACTTACGGGCAAGGCAACTGTCATGCTTTCAAACAGCATTTGTAAAATATAGTACTCAACAATATTACCGTCCTGCTCCCGCTGTTGCACTTCTTTCACGATAGCGCCTCCATGCAGCGGATAAACTACACGGTCTCCTGCAGCAAACATTTTCCACCCTCCTCGAATATACTACATGGTCATAAATTTTAAGCCCTATGCTAATATTGTACCACTGCTTGAAAAATTTGTCAAAAATTTATTATTTTATCACGCTCTTTTTCTGATGTCAACTGCTTCAAGCACATAAATTTGAATTCGCAAAATTTAAACAGAACTTAAGCAAAAAATTCATATCATCCTCGATAAAAGTTCACAAACATTTAACCACTAAAAAAGGAATAAGCTCGGTAAAACTCTTGTCAATACGCCCCATTTCTTGCATAATAAAGACATAAATAATTTTCTAAAGGAGAAATGCTCGTGCTAAGGCTAAGCCTCTAGCTTACGTTGGCACAGCTAGGCAACACTCAGCTATGCGCATTATGTTTTTTATTGGCACGGTGGATTTCATACTTAGTCTCATCGGTTATTTTTATTATCGCAAAAATTTACCATGGGGCAAGCATAAAGCTTTTGCACTTGCCTACGCGCTGCTAACGCTCAATGCTATTGCTAGCAGGCCGCTGTCACCCCTGTTACCTGCTGGAATCATCAAAATTTCGGCTTGGCTCGAGGGGCTGTGGGTAGCTTTTGGCTATTATACCGTGCTTTTTGCACTCGTACATTTGGTGATGTATATAATAATTTATTTGCTGCGACATCTAATTGCTCCCTCAGACTGCGTCGCTCAAGTGGCGCATTTCTATATGCTTCGTGATAAATTTGCTGCGTTTACACTTGCGTGTACGCTTATTCTCGTCACCTGGGGCAGCTACCGCGCCTTTCATCCTGTAGTACGCACGGAACGCATTGAGACGACGAAGCTTGCCAGCGGAGTCAGCTATAAAATGGCACTTATAAGCGACGTGCATCTCGGCCGCAGCCTTGGTCGCAGCTATGCCGAGCGACTTACACAGCGTTTGAATACACTTGCGCCCGATCTGGTGCTCATTGCCGGCGACCTCGTGGATGAAAAAATTGCTTATGTCGAGGAGGAAAACTCCCTGGACGCACTTAAGCTTATCAACGCACCCAAAGGTGTCTACGTTGCCTTTGGCAATCATGAATACATCGACAATCCCAGCAAGTGGCAGCAGCTTGTAGAAAAACAGGGCTTCACTGTTTTGCGAGACAAAAGTATTATTTTAGAGGACAGGTTGAAAATTTCTGGTCTCAATGATTTTAGTCGCAATCGCGACACGCGTACTCTCGTCGAGCTCGCTTTAGGTAATGATAAATATTATAGCATCCTCCTTGACCACCAACCTCGCAAGATGGAAGCAGCTGCGGACGCAAGCTACGACCTTTACCTATCGGGGCATACGCACACGGGACAGCTTTTCCCCAACCGTCAGATTACCCAGCGTATGTATCAGCTTGATTACGGGCGCACGAAAAAAGGTCAGCTTACCGCGATTACTAGTTCAGGCTATGGCTTCTGGGGACCACCCGTACGCACGGAGGCTGCTCCGGAAATCGTACTCATTGAGCTCATTGGCAAATGAACAGCATAAAAATAAGGATGCTGCCTGATTAGGCAGCATCCTTTTTATACATAAAAACGAGCTTATTCCTTGGGCTCAACTACAACGATTTTAGCGTCCACAGAATTTTTTCTAATGGACTCAATGCCGTTCTTGCAGCCAGCCATTGCTTTATAGCCCTCACCAGTAGCGATGATTTGGCCATTAGTAGCTTTTAAGCGGAAGCGGAATTCACCTGCTTTATCTTTATAAATTTCGAATTTAGGATGCTTCTGAACCTCATAGCCCTCAACAGTTTGGTCCTCGATAGCAGCCTTTGGTGCGTTAGCCATAACGCTGGCAATACCTTTACGGCAGTATTTTTCTGCCTTGTAAACTTGGGAGGATGCAATAATCTCACCATTACCAGCCTTCAAATTAAATTTAACACCAGTTTTTGTTTGGAGAATTTCAAATTTACCCATTGTCTTGCCTCCTTTGATTAGCATAAGGTTTACAGTTATATTTTATTCTATCTAATTGAAAAAGACAAGTGTTTTTTCAGTATGTTTTTAGATTTTTATAAGGTATTTTTTCTCTTGACACAATTCTCCCTACCATCTGTACCTTATTTGTTTTACAATACTTAAAAATTGTTTTTTGCAAAAGTCTAAATAGTATTTACTAATCACTATCACCATGTTATCATATATAATATGCATTTATCAAAAAAATCTTATGCATTTTATTAAACAAAAGGAACGTGTAACTATTGAAAAAATACAAAGAAGCTTTTAAATTTGCCTTCCCTTTAACCATACCCATATGCGCGGCTTTTTTATTTCTCGGACTATCCTATGGCTTTTATATTTGTAGTAAAGGCTTTAGCCCATGGTATCCTTTTTTTACCAGTGCTCTAGTGTTTGCTGGCTCCATGGAATTTGTTTTAGTTGGTATGCTATTAGGTAGTTATGATCCTGTATATTGTTATCTAGTTACACTAATGGTTAATTCTCGTCATCTTTTTTATGGCTTATCCATGCTAGAAGCTTTCAAAAACACTGGTTGGAAAAAGTTCTATCTCATCTTTGGTATGTGTGATGAATCCTTTGCTATAAATGTTAGTACAAGCATACCTGAAGGCATCGATAAAGGATGGTTTATGACCTTTGTCACAGTCCTAAATCAAATTTATTGGGTTGTAGGGGCCACATTAGGTGGTATTTTAGGCAATAACATAAGCATAAATACCAAAGGTCTAGACTTTGCTTTAGTGTCACTATTTGTCGCTATTTTTGTTAGCCAATGGCAAGGTAGCGAAAATCATCATCCAGCTATTCTCGGTATTTGTATACCATTACTTTGTCTTGTAATATTAGGCCCCCAAAACTTCGTTCCGCTTGCTATGCTTTTATTATTAGCGGTCTTTGTTACTCGTTATTATAAGGGAGACTTAAAACAATGAGCTTCTCAGAACAACTAATTACTATTGCCGTTGTTATTCTAGGCACAATGACAACCCGCTTCTTACCTTTTATCATCTTTCCTACAGACAAAAAAACACCTCCACTTATTAATTATTTAGGCAAGGTTTTACCAAGCGCTGTGATGGGACTTTTAGTAATATATTCATTAAAGGATGTAAATTTATTTTCCTATCCGTACGGACTCCCAGAAGCTATGGCAATTGCCCTTATTATTAGCTTACAGCTTCTTTGCAAAAGCTTGCTCTTTACTATTACAGGAGGTACTATAGCATACATGCTGCTAGTACAATATCTATTTATTTAACCATTTACAACACAAAACTGCGCCTTGGTTTGACGTTTCTATAAAACGCTAATACCAAAGCGCAGTTTTTTATTTTTATTATAATCTTTTACAATAATACACAAGTGTTAGGAATGCCTACGCATAAGCCAATAGCTTAAAAAGTTTACAAATAATCATGTACTCGTTTCTTAAATAGCTTAAAGAGATCCACCTTCTCTTCCGACATAAATTTATACCCTGGTGCAAGCAAGGCTGCTCTATCACGTGCATTTTCTAAATCATGAAACACATCCCATTTAGCCTTAACTAAAGCATGTCCGCTCAAACGCAATAAATACGCAGGATGATAGGTTGCAATACAATCAAAGCCTTGCTCTGTACGGAACCACATCCCCCTATCCCTAGAAATACGCATATCCGCATTACCTAAATAATGTAACGCAACACTGCCAAGAGCAACTATAACCTTGGGCTGAATCAACTCTAGCTCTCTATGCAGCCAACGACGAGCACAAAAATCAGCCTCTGCAATATCGGGAGTACGATTATTCTTCGGACGACACTTAATTATATTAGTTGTCAGTACTCTATCGCGCGTCATCTTCGCGGCCCAGAGGGCCTTATCTAAAAGCTGACCCGAGGGTCCGATTAACGGACAGCCATAATCATCCTCGACGCCACCAGGGCCCTCACCTACAAAAACAATGGGACTATCAGCAGCGCCAAACCAACCTACGGGTGCAATACAATCCTTGCGCAGAGGGCACTCCTGGCACTTTCCCAGCTCTTTTTCTAAATCCTTTAATTCCATATACGCTCTTTCCTTTTCCTCATAAGCATTATTTCTGCCACAGCTCTGGCGTAAATTGCGTCAGCACGAAGGGGAGCTGTGTATGTAGCTCCTTACGTGCTGGCATCAAGCTCTCGCCCACAGCCTGTACATTACCAACAGCTGGTAACACCTTGCGACCAAGGCTACTCATTGTCAGCATCCGCCCCTGCTCATCAAATAACGACTGCTCCAAAGTCAGATACCAACCATCTGCCTCTGGCTGACGATAGCCGTCAATGCCACACACCAGAATGTACTCAGCTCCGCTATAACGACTTTGTTGAACAATATTTTCATGCCTATAGGCATCCTTAGCCATGGATTTACTCTGCACAAAATACGAAGGCAACATGCGTTTATATTCATCCGTAACAAAGCGCTTCAAATCAAAATTTAATGCTAGCTTTTGTAAATTATCAGATTCAATAATCCAAAGCGCCACAATAGGAGCTCCATCGGTCACCTTGCTATCGGGGACTGGAGCGATGCGTCCCAATTCGACCTGTCGATCATATTCCTGATAAAAATCACCTACGCTATAATCGAAATACATAGCCATATCGTGCTGCATATTGCTAATTTGTGGGGAAAGACTGTATTTAATATGCTTGCCAAATTGCTTATAACCACCGAAAAACGTCTGCAGGCTTCCTGGAACAGGATCAGCAGTATTGGTTATGCGCAGCAAATTTAGTCGCTGTCCCAAATTATTAGCAAAGGCTTCATTGCCAATTGCCGGCGCACCAAAGGTAACAATATAGAGACGATCGCTCGGAAACCCTAAATCCAATAATCTTTGTCCCAAGAGGGTAGCCGCTGCGCCACCCAGGCTATGCCCACTAAGAACAAGGATCGCATTATCGTTTTCACTTACAGCCTTGAAGGCACCACGCAGCTGCCCCTTGTCATCAAGCACCGATGTACGCAAAACAGTGTCCACATAAGTATTAAAACCAGCGTGAACGGCAGGCTCAGCCTTACGCAGAGGCTGAGATGCCACAGCCTGCATCTCAGATATAGTAGAACCACCATAGTTCACACGATTAGTTTTGAGATTGATGGACCAATCCTTTTTATTAGCACTACCACGGAAGGTTACAAGATAAATTCGCTTTTTGAGCTCAGGAAAGTAATTATGTGCTACAGCAAAATTACTTTCTACTCTACCACTTTTTAATTTTTGTGGCATAATATGCCAACCATAGGAACGCAGATAGTTAAACTCTGTAGAATTTTCCGGCAAATACACGCCCAGACAGGACGCTGCTGCTACCGAAGTAAAATATTTCTCTATGTACCCCTGACTCACGGGATTGCGTGTCGCTGCCTGCGCCGGCAAAGCATATAGCACAGCCAGCACGCATGTTAACAGTAAATGAAACACTTTTTGCATAATGAACCTCCACTAAATAAACGCTTCGTCTAAATATAAATCTAAACATAAGCTCGAATTCAAACTAAGCTACACATCATAAAAAGTCTTTAGTTAATTATATTATACGTACTTATGCAAGAAATTGCAAAGCTCTCGTGATAATGTTGCAAACTTTACCCTAATTAATATAAGTTGTTCCCTCTCTTCCGGATATACTTCTCCCGTCCGGATAGAGCAAAAATAGCGTCCACTAAGCGCAAGTGGACGCTATTTTTTATGCTTTTAGCTTTAGCAAGGGTTTATAGCTTGTATTGCTTTTTCAGTGCCTCAATATGCTGTTTGAGCGCAGTTACATTTTCGAAGCCACGGCAATATTCCAGCACCTGCACTGAGTCAGGAGCATATTTTTTGATTGCTTTAAAATAGCTCTGCCAATTAATCGTGCCTTGACCGATAGGCAAATGCTCGTCACCAAGGCCACTATTATCATGCAAGTGACATGCATAAAGGCGTGGGCCAAGAGTTTTAATCAGCGCAGGAATGTCCCAGCCATTGACATGTGCATGCCCCGTATCAATAAGCGCTTTAGCCTCAGGAAACATTTCTATCAAGGAAATATATTCTGGCAGATCAAAAAGTAGCGTATTTTTCGGACGCAGCCCCACATTTTCAATCAGCACCTGCACACCGTACTGCGCACCTAACTTCATGATTTTGCGAATGCGACGGATAACGAGCTGCTGTACCTTCTCCTTCTCGCCCTCCCAAGCTTCATTCGTATGTACAACTACGAACTCAGCCTTAATTTTTTTCGCATAGGCTAAGGCTTTCGCAAAAATGCGATCATAATTTTTTTGATTTTTATCAGCCAGATTCAGCGCTACACAGGGTCCATGGATGGAGAGAGAGCGCTTCCCCCAAGCAGCCACCTCATTATCCCAATAATAGTCCTTGCCAAATTCATAGAAAAACTCAATACCGTACTCTTTATTTAAAGAGCGCAGTGCAAATTTCGGAAAGCCTGCAAAAAGCAGGTCGCTTACCTCAATGCGCATTCTATTTACCTCCTAGCTCTAGATTATCTCCCGTTTCTAAATCGAACAGGCAGACATTTTCCCAAGCAAAATCAAAGCCACTGCAGGCTGCCAGATCCGTATCCTGATGGCTATCCTGCACGTAGAAGCTCTCGCCACTCAGCAAGCGCAGTGTGGCCGTCTTCAGATTACCCGTGTTTTCCACAAACTCTGTCTTACCCGTTATCATAGCACTTCCATAGGTAGGAGTGCAAGCCTCTGGACGCAGGCCAAAGGAAATTTTTTTACGTGCACCGATAAACTTCAGCAGTTCACATGGCGGCGTCAGCACACATTTGCCAACGATGAGCTTACCATTCAACACCTCTGCCTCGATGATATTCATCGCCGGAGAACCAATAAAGCCTGCGACAAAGGTATTGGCAGGATGATGGTAAATATTGTAGGGAGTGTCGATTTGCTGAATGCGCCCCTGATTCATAACAGCAATGCGATGCGCCACCGTCATAGCCTCAATCTGGTCATGGGTAACGTACACCATGGTGGGTTTGAACATTTCATGAATCTTGACTAATTCCGTGCGTGCTTTCTGGCGCAGCTTCGCATCAAGATTGGAGAGAGGCTCATCTAGAAGAAAGTAAGGGGACTGCTTCACGAGCGCACGTGCTAATGCAACACGCTGCTTCTGGCCACCGCTCAGCTCATGTGTCTTTTTATTTTCGTAGCCCTCGAGGTGGAGAATCTCCAGCGCCTCGCGCGTACGACTTTCTATTTCTGCTACCGGTAGCTTTTGTAGCTGCAAGCCAAAGGTAATATTTTCCCAAACCGTCATATGCGGAAAGAGGGCATAGCTTTGAAATACCATGGCAATATTGCGCTCACCCGGAGCCTTATCATTCACCTGCTGTCCATCCATGAAAAGATCGCCCAGCGTAATTTCTTCGAAGCCAGCAATCATGCGCAGCGTCGTGGTTTTGCCACAACCGGAAGGCCCAAGCAAAATCAAACGCTCCCCTTTTTTTATTTCTAAATTCAGGTCCTCAATGACTACATTTTTGCCATAGGCCTTTTGTACATGGGAAAAAATAATGCTATATTCATTTTCAGAGGTAAAATTTTCCATTTATAGTTCCGCATCCTTTCGCTAATATTTTGCAAGCTATAACTTAACCCTTAACGCCTGCTTGCATAAAGGTGTTGATAATGAACTTCTGGCAGAAGCCATAGAGCACGAGCGGGGGTAGACTCGTCAACGTTGCTACCGCCATAGCTACGCCCCATTCACTGCCCCCCTCGGCACTGATGAACATTTGCAACGCCAGAGGCAGGGTCAGATTACTTTTATCCTGCAGGATTAAGAGTGGCCAAAAGTACTCATTCCAGCTATTGATGAAAAAGAGGATGGAAATAGCAAGCACAGAGGGCTTAATCATTGGCAGTACGACCTTCGATAAAATTTGCCAAGGTTGTGCACCGTCGAGAATAGCTGCTTCGAGCAAAGGACGCGGGATGCCACGCATAGTCTGGCGCATTAAGAAAACACCCATACCATCGACGAGGCCGGGCAGCATAACACCATAGGGCGTATCTAAAAGGCCTAGCTTTCCTATCAAGAGGTAGTTCGGCATGATGAGCACCGTCACTGGTATAAAAAATGTTAGTAGCATGCCATTAAAAATCGTTTCCTTATATTTGAAATCATAATACACGAAACCGAAGGCCGCAAGCACGCTTGTAAGCGCCTTACTCAACGTCACCACGATGGCAATATAGAAGGTGTTCCAAATATAAGTTAAGAGCGGAAAATTCTCCAGCACATCGGTATAATTGGCGAAGGTTGGCGGCATGGGAATAGGGTTCAGCGTGGATTCGAAAACTTGGTTTAAATCCTTCAGTGAGGTCGATAGCATAAAGAGAATAGGCCAAAGCATCAGAAAAACTGCGAAAAGAAGCAGCAAATGGTAGGGCCATTCCTCTAGCCAGCTTTGCAATTTAGTTTTCATAGTACACCTTCTTGTCTAAAACTTTATATTTTACGAAGAGGAAAATGAGGTAGCAAACCATGGTAATAACGGCGTAAGCCGCACTGCTACCAGTCTGAAAGAAGGTGAAGGCATATTGATAAATAATGTACACGAGGTTGGAGCTGCCTTGGTCCGGTCCACCCTGCGTCAGCATATTCACAGGTACGAGCACATACTGCAGGCCAAAAACAACAGTTATTGTAAAGACGTAGAGGGCCGTAGAGGATGTCATTGGCAGGATAATTTTCCTGAATATAACCCAATTAGATGCATTCTCCAGCTTCGCTGCTTCAATCATCTCTTTGGGCACAGCTACCATAGCCGCCAGCATCACGATCAAGTTATAGCCAAAAACCTTCCAGCCGATAATAGTGCAAATGGCAAAAATAACAAGATAATCCTCCTTAAACCAGCGTGGGGACTCCAGCGAAAACCAGCCGAGGATAATATTCAGCGGACCTGCTAGGGGGTTATAAATCCACAGGAAGAGGATGCTCGCTACTGCCAGCGATAATGTGGATGGCAAAAATAGCGCCGCACGATAGAAGCTATTGCCCTTTTTTACAACATGCCCCAGAATAAAGGAATAGATATAGGGCAAAACGAAATTTAACCCAAGCAAAATAACGACAAATAACACTGTATTTAGTAAAATTTTGACCAGCTCCGCAGAAGCAAAAATGGTGGCAAAATTTTCCAAGCCCACAAATTTTTTATTGGGACTGACCATATTCCAGGAATAGAGGCTTAGGTACATGTTTTGCACTAGAGGCCAATAATAAAAGAGGAGGAAGAGCAGGCTCGCCGGTAAGAGATAAAGCAGCGCCTGCAAGCGATTTTTACTCATAATAAACTCCTTAGCTTAAATAAGCGTAAATATTTATGCTCTACAAAACTCATCTTAAAGAAAATGCCGCCGAAGCTGGCGGCATTTTCTTAGGAAAGGTGATTGTATGAAAAATTTATTGCTCAGGATATTACAGCAGCTTGTTGATTTTTTCTGCAGTTTGGTGCAGAGCATCGGCAGCACTCATTTTGCCGCTCAGAATAATATCACGTACGTCGATTAAAAGCTGCTCAGCCTTCAAGCCGTTAGCACCAGGGAAGCTTGCCCATTTCGTAACCTTGGGCATTTCAGCCAGGGCCATTTTGATATTCGGATTAGCATCAGCCAGCTTCTTGAAGCCATTAGGATCATCAGCTACGCCCTTACGAGGAGGCAGGTAGCCAGTACCGGTGCTCCATTTAGCCAGAGACTCAGGAGATTCCAGATATTTAATGAATTCTGTTGCAGCCTTTTGTTTAGCAGGATCCTTAGAGAAGACCATCAGGAAATTGCCGCCTGCGCAAATCTTAACAGGTTTGCCTTCAAATGCCGGGAAAGGAGCTGCCTTAACATTAAATTTAGCAGCTTTTTCGAAGTTAGCACGTTTGCCGATGGTAGTGCAAACCATGCCCAGCTTACCGCTCAGATATGCTTGGAAGCCTTCCTCGTTAGTAGCATGCAGGCCGCTACCATTTTTTACCATGTCAGCGAGCAGCTGGTATGCTGCAGCAGATTCAGGATTGTCAAAGCCTGCCATTACCTTGCCGTTTTCTTTTTTCAGCATTTGGCCGCCATTAGATTCGATGAGCGCTTGTTGAGCCCAGTTATCAGCATATTCCTGCATGAAGAAGCCCATATTACCGGTTTTCTCTTTGATTTGCTTAGCTGCTTGAGCAACCTCACTCCAGGTTTTAGGCGGTTTCTCGGGGTCCAGGCCTGCTTTTTTGAAAATTTCCGGGTTGTAATACAGTACGGGCACGCTTACGGAGTACGGCAAACCGATTTGTTTACCATCCTCAGTTTGCGCTAATTGCAGCACGTTAGGCAGGAAGTTATCCTTCATGAAGTTGGGATCACTAGAATTCTTGAAGGCTTCGTTCAGATCAGTATATTTTAGATTTTCAGCAGCATAATTCAGGAAGGAATAACCCATTTGTACTACGTCAGGATTTTTACCAGATGCCATAGCAGCCTGCAGATTTTGAGTCAATCCCTTGTACATATCAGGATTATATTTTGCTACAACCTCGATGTTCGGGTTCTTTTTATTAAAATCAGCAACTAATTCTTTTACAGTTGCACCGCCAAAGCTTTCAGCAGCTACATGCCAATATTCAATCTGTACCTTTTTGCCTGTATCGGCGCTTTTCTTATCGCTACCACAGCCAACAATTGCAGATGCAGCTAACAAGGTAATCAAACCAGCAGCCATTGCCTTCTTTAATTTCATCATTTTTCCTCCATTCATTTCCTATAAATAAACAACATTCTTGTAGAACTGTTTTTATTGTAAACGATGCAGGTTAAATATAAATCAAGGCCAAGTAAAAAGGCTGTAAAGAATTTAGCACTTTTGTTAAAAATAAAAGCGCTCTTATGCAACAAAAAAGCACCACCTCGTTGAAGGTGATGCTTCTTTTCTAATGGTTAAATGTGTTTTACGTTAGCAGCCTGTTCGCCACGATCGCCAGTGATAACGTCAAACTCAACGTCCCAGCCCTCTTCCAGAGTTCTGAAGCCGTCAGCTTGAATAGCGGAGAAGTGTACGAACAAATCCTTACCGCCCTCGCGTTGAATGAAGCCATAGCCTTTTTCAGCATTGAACCATTTTACTTTACCAGTCATTGTGATCCTCCCTAATGATTTTTGCTGCTTTATTTTTCTGTTATGCAGCATTACTCATATAAGCTCCCTAATAGCTTATAGTTACCATTATAGACTAAATACACAATAAAAGCAAATTTATTTTCTGAATTTTTACGAAAATATTTAATTCTAATCTTTTAGTTGCCACTCTGCGCAAAGAGCAAGCTTTTGCTCCCGCTTCAATGCTTTGATCTCGCATTCGCGCTTCATAGCAGTTTCTTTATCGGGCAACTCCTCGCTATAGACGAGAGTTAGCGGTCCACGCCCTCGCGTATATTTTGCACCCTTGCCTGAAGCATGCGCTGCTAACCGATGTTCAAGGTTATTAGTCCAACCAGTATATAGGCTGTCATCCTTGCAGCGCAGCATATATACATAGGCCGCCATTTATTTTACAACCTCAACCTTTTCCATGGTGACCGCTTCACGCGGACGATCGCGGAAATCAGTAGGTACTACGCCGATTTTACGCACTACATCCATACCCTCGACAACCTTGCCAAAGATAGCATGGTGGCCATTAAGCCAAGGAGTCGGTGCCAAGGTGATGAAGAATTGACTGCCACCAGTGTTAGGACCTGCATTAGCCATGGAAAGAATACCCTCATCATCATGCTTCAAGCCAGGACCAAACTCGTCTTTAATCTTGTAGCCAGGGCCACCCATACCAGTCCCAGTGGGGTCACCACCCTGAATCATAAAGCCATCGATAACGCGATGGAAAATAATGCCATCGTAGAAGCCCTTTTCAGTCAGCTCGATGAAGTTTTTCGTGGTCAGAGGAGCCTTATCCTCAAACATTTCAGCAATAAAGGTACCCTTATTCGTAGTGAATTTAATTTTTCTGTTTTCGCTCATAATCGAAGCCTCCATTGAAAATATTGTTGTAACAAGCTAGTGCTTATTTTTTTATTAGTATTTTTTAAATTGTACCTGATGACGCATCAATGCGATGAACAGGCAGATACCGCAGCCAGCAGCAGCGAACGTTGCAGGTAGCAGCTGTTTAGCAGCAGCATCACCATGTAGGAAGGTTGCTGCAAAAAGTGCCATCAAGAAGTAGCCCATCGTAGCCTGCAAACGCTTCGGGATAAGACGTTTGCCGTTTTTATCACCCTTAGCCTGCGTATACTCAGCTAAGCGAATTTCCGGCAGGAAGAGAATCGTCGCCAAGCAGGTAATTGCAATAATTTCCAGCGTCAGCACAGTAGCATCCTTCGGATATTCGGCAATAACGAGACCTGCTAACGCAATACCAGCTAGGTACAGACTACGGAAGTAACCTCCCTTGATTTGACTCTCGAGAATGTAAGCAGCACCAGTCAGCAAGGGATAAACCCAGAAGCCCTGCTTACCCATCCACACAGCTGCACCAATCATCAGCACATTATCTGCAATGCGATGGCGGTCGCCAGAGGAACGATTCAGCATGCGCAGCACAAAGAGTAGCCACAGCAATACGAGCACATTGCTCTCACCAAAGAAGTAAAAGCCTATCAATGTGAAAACACCGCCCAGCATACCACCAAGCTGACGATCGGGATCCAGCTCCTGCCCAATCATGTAGCTCAACAGAAAGGCAAGCCCTGCCCCCAAGGAATAGGTTACTGCCTCACCAGAATCCATACCCTCAGAGCATTTCCACAACGTTACAGCAACGCAAGTGAAAATTGTCAGTAGCATTGCAATCTTATTAATTCCTTTATCAAAATCAATAGGCCTTCCTAAGCCCAAATACTTACTGACACCTGTGGGGTCATATACCTCGCCCGGCTCGTAGCCAGCGTATTTATTAGTTTTTTTAGCCATTTCAGTACACCTCGAAGCAAAATATTTAACCATTATATTATATCACAACTAACACTGTTCGTCATGCAAAATATGAAGGAGAAGCATAGTTTTAGCCATGCTTCTCCTTTAATTGTCTATTATCCTGCTCTTTTTTTTTGATCTAAGCAAGCTTTTATAAAGTTAAAAACTTAGGCACAAGCCTGAAGCCTAGAACACCTCTGCCAGCTCTGCTAAAGTCAGTGCGAAGGCCGCAGTACGCGGTACTGCAGTGTTTAAATCAACTGATTCGTGATCAGTATGCTCATCGTAGTTCTCCACGCCCAGTGCGTCCAGCGTCGGCACAAATTTCGCAGTGCGATTGCCATCGGTTAGGCCACCTGCTACCCATTCGCTTACCTCGCCGCCAAACTCTTCTTTAACGATGCGTTTATAAACGTCGACCATCTTTTGCGCCTGCGCTGTCTTCTGCATCGGCCCGGTAACAATACCGCCCGTAACGCTAACCTGCGTGCCAGGAATCATAATCTTTTGCTCTAGCGCTTTTACCTCAGCGTCAATACGCTGTTGCTCCTCAATAGTGAAGCAACGAATATTCACCTCACAGAAAGCATCGCCAGGGATAACACTGATTTTATCATTTGTAGAGCCAATGACGCCCACATTAACCGTGTTTTGCGGAATGAACTGCCCCGCATCCACGATACCACGTGCCTTCAGTGCTTCCGCAGTGAAATCTGCAGGGTCTCCAGGCATGGGGCTAGCGAGCTTATGCAGCTCCGTAATCGTGTACGCAAGCTGATGAATAGCGTTTGCGCATTCCTGGGATGCATTGCCGTGATGACCACCGATACCCTTGACCTCAATGCGATATTTCGCATTACCCTTGCGCTGGGTCACAATGCCCCAATTCGGGCGCGCTACGTCCATGATGATGGCGAAATCACTTTGCTGGCTCAGCTCAGCAACAATACCTTCAGCCGTTTTAGAGCCGCCCTCTTCTTCACCATTAGTATAATAGATGATTTCCTTGTAATTAGTGAAGCCTGCTTCCTTCAGCGCCTGCAAGCCATAAATAACCTCGACTACAGTAGCTTTATCATCACCTACACCAGGACCCCAGGCAAAATTGTTTTCATCCACACGGAAGGGACGACGCGCTGCCTCACCCTTTTTGAAAACAGTATCCACATGCGCCACAAGCAAAATAGTATATTTGCCCGTGCCCTTGAGGCGACTGATTAAATGGCAGGCTCTATCATTATAACGAAACTCCGTCGTAGCGCCGAGGGCTTCCATTTTCGCTGCAACAAATTTATTCGCAGCCTCAGTACCCTCCTTATCGCCATTACCAGAATCGATATTGGTTAAGGTTTCTAAATCCTTTACATAATCCTCATAATGCTCTGCCAGATATTTTTTTACGATTTCTTTCATTGTGGTGCTCCCTTCACTGTAATTTACATGCATATAGCATAACTATTTACATATTAATTCTTCCCCTACTGCCATTTTTCCTGCAGAAACTCGCAAATTTAACCCCGCTTTCACAAAAATATCAAAAGGGACTGTAGACCTAGCTTATTTCAGCTAAGTTCTACAGTCCCTATGCTTTGTAGTAAAAGTCTAAGCTTACGCCTTTTCTGCTCTATTAATAGCGCAGATGATGCCCTTCAGTGCAGCTACGTTGATATTCGGATGAATACCTGCACCGAAGATATGGTCGCCAATAGTACGCTTCAGCTCGATGTAGCAGATACCCTGTGCATCAGAACCGCTGGAAATAGCGTGCTCATGGTAGTTAACAAATTTATATTCTGTAATGCCAACACCTGCGAGAGCCTGGAAGAAGGAGTCGATAGGACCATTGCCCACGCCGGTAATATATTTTTCCGTGCCATCAATAGTGATAGAGCCTTCAAAGCGACTATGTACGGAGCCATCTGCCTCGTTGAGCTCAGTGAAGCGATGACGCAACAGGCCATATTTGCCCTCCAGCTCAATGTACTCTTTCTTGAAGAGATCGACAATCTGCTTGCTGCTCAGCTCGTCGCCATAAGCATCGGCTGCAGCCTTAACGATATTGCCAAACTCGGGGTGCATTTCCTTGGGCAAATTGTAGCCCACGGTTTGCTGCAGCACAAAGGCTGCGCCACCTTTACCGGACTGGCTATTGATGCGAATAACGGGCTCGTATTCACGATGCAAGTCAGCAGGATTAATCGGCAGATAGGGCACCTCCCAGAAGTCAGTGCCGCTGTTTTTCATGTACTCATAGCCCTTGCGGATAGCATCCTGATGGCTACCACTGAAGGCTGTGAAGGCCAGCTCACCAGCATAGGGTTGACGCTCGGGAACATGCATGCGAGTGCATTCCTCGTATACCTTTTTAATTGCGAGAATATTGGAGAAATCAAGCTCAGGCTCCACGCCCTGGGTGAACATGTTCAAAGCTACTGTTACGATATCAAGGTTACCAGTACGCTCGCCATTACCGAACAGCGTACCCTCAATACGGTCCGCGCCTGCCATAACAGCCAGTTCAGCAGAGGCTACGCCAGTACCGCGGTCATTATGCGGATGGATGCTGATGATGGCAGCTTCACGGTTTTTCATATTGCGGCAGAAATACTCGATTTGGTCCGCATAGGTATTCGGAGTGCACATTTCGACAGTGGAAGGCAGATTGAGGATGATTGGATTCTCCTTCGTAGCGCCCATCTCCTGCATTACTGCCTCGCAAATAGCTATGGAGAAGTCAATTTCCGTACCGGTAAAGCTTTCCGGAGAGTATTCATAACGAATATTCATACCACTGCGAGCTACCTCTTCCTCAGTGAGCTGCTTAATCAAGCGTGCGCCCTGCACAGCGATTTCGGTGATGCCTTCCATATCCTTGCCGAACACCACCTTGCGTTGCAAGGTGGAGGTGGAGTTGTAGAAATGGATGATAACGTTCTTCGCGCCACGCACTGCTTCAAAGGTTTTGCGAATGAGCTCTTCGCGCGCCTGCACCAATACCTGCACGGTTACGTCGTCAGGAATGTGGTTGCCCTCAATAAGGGTACGCAGAATTTCGTATTCCGTCTCGCTCGCAGAGGGGAAGCCAACCTCAATCTCTTTGAAGCCGACATCTACAAGCGTATGGAAGAATTTCAGCTTTTCTTCAATGCCCATGGGCGTAACGAGAGCTTGGTTGCCGTCGCGCAGGTCCACGCTGCACCAAATCGGGGCTTTCTCGATAATTTTATCCGGCCATTGGCGGTCGGGCAGGCTCACTCGGTTAAAGGGTACATATTTTTTCTCTTGTTGCATGTTCATATTCCTCCATAAATAAAAATCCGCCCCATAGCTATTATGCTAGGGGCGGGGAAATTTCACTATATATCCACGCTGTACCACCCTATTTCAGTCGCTCTGCGACCCTCTCAGCCTCTAACAAGGCCTTTGCCTATAACGTGACCACACGTCCTTCCCTACATATCAGGAAGGCAACTCGGGGACCAGTATACATATAGCTTCCGGTACCGCTTCACACCTCACAGCGGCTCTCTTGAACTTTTCACTATATCTTCTTCCCTTCACCGTCTTTCAGGGGCGATTTGTAGTTGTTGAAAAATATTTTACTTGCTTAGTGTGCACTTGTCAATAATAATTATTAAATTCGTCTCTATTTTTAACATTTACCTCGTTATTTGTAAAGAATGATACAATGTGGACAAATTTTTCACTTACTTATTTGCTGAATAGCCTTGCTAGCTGACCTATAATTAGCACTGTAATAGCACTACCTAGGACAGCAAGCCACTCTGTGAGGTTTAGCGGCACTGTGCGAAGCACCTCCCCACCTATGTAGGTAAGTACTATTTGCACACAGACTATTCCTAACATAACGACAAAAAAGCTTGGGTTGTTCGCAAACGAAGCCATACTATTGCCATCCTCTCTACGCACATTAAAAGCATTAGCAACAGCCATCAACACAAAGCTACAGAAGAAGCCTGTGTATAGGCAAACCTCACATGCGCTAGTGCGGAATAAGCTTGTAAATAAAGCACTTTTGAAAAATAGTACACTGATCAAGGTCATATATCCGCTTGCAACAATAATTTTTGCTAACATACTTTTTGTAACTAATTCACTATCGCGGCGCTTAGGCTCTTCCTCTAAATAGCCTTCCAGCGCTGGCTCACTACCAAATGCTATCGCTGCAAGCGTATCCATAATAAGGTTTATCCAGAGTATTTGAGTAATTGTCAAGGGCATTTCGATATTTAGGAAGGGTGCTAGAAAACTAATTCCTACAGCTGCACAGTTAATCGTTAGCTGGAAGGTTAGGAATTTACTAATATTATGGTAAATAGTGCGACCGTAAAGAATCGCCTGCTTAATGCTGAGAAAATTATCATCAAGGATAATTATCTCTCCTGCCTCCTTCGCTACCTCCGTACCACTTCCCATCGCAAAACCCACATCTGCTCGTTTTAACGCTGGCGCATCATTCACGCCATCGCCCGTCATACCTACGACGAGATTGAGCTCCTGTGCTAGCCGAACGAGACGGAGCTTGTCCAGCGGCAATGCCCTTGCTACTACGCGCAAGTGAGGAAGAAGCCCCTTCACCTGTGCATCACTTAGCTGTGCTAGCTCACTTGAAGTTAACACAATGTCTGTCTTATTTTGCAATAGCTGAGCTTCACGCGCTATAGCCATTGCTGTTTCCTTGCGGTCGCCCGTAATCATTACAACCTGTACGCCTGCTCGCTGTACTTCCTGTAGCGCCATCACTGCCTCAGGACGAACGTCGTCACGGATGGCGACAATACCTAGCAAGATTAACTGCTTGTCATTCAGTAGATTCCACTTATCTTGCGTCAGCTCTGCTGTACTAAGCTTGCTAACTTCTTCGGAGTATGCTTTACTACGAACCTCATAGCTACAGAAAGCAAGTAGTCGCATTGCTCGCTTTGCTAACGCGTTCTGCTTCTGCTCTAATGCTTTAGCCTGCACTTCGCTCCATAGCTGCAAATTGCCCTCTTTATCATAATAGCTATGCACATTGGCAAGCAAGACCTCAGGTGCCCCCTTATAGAGTGTACGTAAGCTTCCTTTACTGTCAACTAAAGCTGCAGAATATTTATTATCACTATTGAATGGCAAGAAAGCTATTCGCTTTGAACTTATTGAGGTCTCATTATTTCCCGGGAAATAAAAATTATTAAGCGCATTTTCCGTCATATTGCCACCAAGCGCTTTACCCTCACTATATGTGCTTGAGCTATTTAGTACTATTTGCTCTGCAATTAAAGTCTTTATTCTTGGAGTAATATCTTCTAAGCTACTATATTCATTTCCTTCTCCGTCGATAAAGCATACCACCTCCAGCTTTCCCTTGGTAATCGTTCCGGTTTTATCAGTAAAAAGAAGGTTTAGGCTACCTGCTGTCTCTATTCCTATTAACTTACGCACAAGAACATTATCAGCAAGCATCTTGCGCATATTGAGTGAGCACACGATAGCAATCATCAGCGGTAGTCCCTCTGGCACAGCCATCACGATGATGATAATCGCCATAATTAGTGCTTGTGTTAACTCATGCAGTGCTAAACTAGAGTTGTTTAAGAATGCTGTTACTCCGCCATGCAGCATTACTTTATGCATCAGCATAGCTAGAGCAATCAATATACCCATGCTATATCCCAGCTTACTAATTTTCTGTGCCAGCTGCTTTAATTTCAGCTGCAGCGGACTCTCGCGCTCACTCTCGCGTAGCTCTTGCGCTAGCTGTCCATAAAGGGTATTGCTACCTACCTGGGTTACCTTCATTACACCTTGACCTGACACGACTACACTGCCTCGTGTTAAGCTATAAGCATCTAGTAAATCACCCTTTGCTTGCAGCTGATGCGCAGCTTCTAGTTCATAAGCCTTTGCACTTTTTTCTATAGCTTCACTTTCACCATTAAGAGCGCTCTGGTCTACCTGTATTGCCCCCTCTATCATGATACCATCTGCTGGCACCTTATCTCCCGCCTCGAGCAGGACAGCATCTCCTACGACAACCTCTTCGACTACAAGCTCTTGCAAGGTACCATCACGCCATACCTTGCATGTGCTCCTGGTCGCTTCTGCTTGTAGGCTTCGAAAGGCTCCTTCGCTGCGATACTCAGAATACGTAGATACTATGGTAGCAATCGCTATAGCAAGAAAGATGCCTACTGTTTCCAGCCATTTTCCTTCACCCATTAAAGCTAAAGCTATATTAATTGTTAAAGCTATTAGTAAAATTCTTATTAATGGTTCCTTAAACTGTTCACTTAGCTTTTCTGCAAAGCTTTTGCATGGCGGTTCTGGTAAAATATTTCCTCCATATAGCTCTCTTGCTTTACTAACCTCAATTTTACTCAAGCCAATTTTTTGCATCGACAATGCCTCCTTTCCTGCATTGCCTCTGCTAAATAAAAAAGCGAGGCAATGCTGCACATAATATAATATCTGCAACAAAGTCTCGCTATTTACTCGCAAAGCCGGACCTGCTGATTAAGCTTTAATCAAGCACATCGTACTGACGGCCGTGCAAACATGGATTTTTCCATGCCAGCTACTCCCTTTTGTTAAACGGGTATGAAATTAGTTAGACCAAACAGTCTTCATAATCTTGGGATATTCTTCATTGATGTGTTTAATGATGACATCAATTACTGCATGCACCAGCTCGGGCATGAATTCTGCATCGGTGGTCGGGATGCAGCTTTCCAGAATGATATCACCATTATCATTGGTATAGTATTTGAATACCTTGTAGTTTTCATTCAAGCTATTAATATGTGCCATAACTGCAGCTCTATTGCTGTCTTTAACAAGACCAGCACCTACACGTACCTGCAGCATTACATAAATACTCTCGTCGATAACAAGCATAGTCGGCAGATTTTGGCCATCAGCCTGCATAGCTGTACGATAAACTACCGGATGCATATCGCTGTCAATCTCTTCCATTTGGAAAACATTGATATTCTTTTCATTCATAAAATTAGTAAATTTTTGTGCCTTCAGATTCATCATCAGGACCTCGCTTTCACTTTACTTTATTATATTATACACTATAATTAAATTTTTTCCTAGATGCGACTGCAGAAGAATAGTGACTTTATCGCAAAATTTATGTTAATTATTCATTTCTTTTGTGCAGGTCAACTACTCTTGCTTATTTTCGATTAAGCTTTGCGCAAAATCATAACCATATTGCTCTGCGCTGACAAGATTATTTTCTTGCGGTGTCCACTTGCAGGTAAAGCCGGGCATAACCTCATTACTAATCTTACCTAATAGCTCCTCCATGTCCTTTTGAGCACCACCGGCCCAGCCGAAGGTTCCAAAGGCAGCAACCTTTTTACCAGTTGGTGCTAATCCCTTCAGATATGTCAGGAAAGAGCCCATATTGGGCAGCATGCCACTATTAAGAGTAGGTGATCCTACGAGTAGAGCACTTGCGGTGAAAAGCTCTGCTGCTACAGTACTGTTTGGCGTTGCACTAAGCTTAAACACCTTTACCTCAACACCAGCCTTCTGCGCACCGCTTGCGATGGCACGCGCGAGCTTCTCTGTACCGCCCCACATGCTATCATAAGCAATGACAAGGCTTCCGTCGCTTACGCCCTGTCCCCATTTTGCATAGCAATCGACAATTTTTGCGATATTTTTGCGCCATACTACGCCATGACTCGGAGCAATCATCTTAATCTCAAGGCCGCCAACCTTTGTTAATGCTTTGCCAATCAAGCGAGCATAGGGCCAGAGGATATTGGCAAAATATTTCTGTGCTTCATAGAAGAGCTCAGCTTCATCCACCTCATCATCAAACCGCTTGCTAGTTGCATAGTGCTCACCAAAAGCATCGTTGGAGAATAGAATTTTATCCTCAGCGTCATAAGTAGCCATACTATCAGGCCAATGTAGCATCGTCATCATGGCAAACACAAGATTACGCTTACCAATATTTAATGTCGCTCCATCCTTGACTACTTCAAAATTAAAGATATCACCATAATGCTGAATGGCTTCATTTTTACCTGCCATAGTAATGATAAATTTTGCGTTAGGACAAGCCTTTGCCAGAGCAGGCATTGCCCCACTATGGTCAGGCTCTACATGGTTAATAATGATATATTCGATACTCTCTAAAGGTGTTACTTGACTGATATTGCGCAGCAGCTCCTCTGCGAAGGGTGCTTTCACAGTATCAATCAGAGTAATCTTCTCATCCATTATAAGATATGAATTATAGGTTGCACCGCGCTCCGTCTTATAACCATGAAAATCGCGTACAGCCCAGTCCTGTACACCTACATCATAAATATCAGGGGCAATTTGTATAGGTTGCATATTTTATCCTCCTTACAATGTTTCTAATTGTACACAGTGATTTTCTTTATCAAGTCTTAACACAAGCTGATGATATTTATTCAGTGTGCTACGATGGCCAACGCTAACTACCGTTGTGCGTTGGAGCTTCTCTGCTAAAAGACGATACATCGCTGCCTCTGTCTCTTCATCCAGTGCTGATGTAGCTTCATCCAAGAAGAGCCAAATTGGTTGCTGGATATGTGCACGAACAAAGGCAAGACGTTGTTGTTCGCCAACTGAAAGGACATGACTCCAATCAGCTACTATATCTAATTTATCTTTTAAATATCCTATTTGACAAGTTTGCATTAAATCCTGCAATGTTTCGTCGGAAATTTGCTTTGTTCCTGGATATAGTAATGCTTCACGTAATGTTCCTAATGGTATATAGGGCTTCTGCGGAATGAACATCAGCTCTTCCTGCTTCGGCAGATTGATTTGCCCTTCTACAAAAGGCCAAATCCCCGCTATAGCGCGCAAAAGCGTGCTCTTACCGCTACCACTAACACCCTTTATGAGTACATTCTCTCCCTCATGTAGGGTAAAGGTAATATCTTTAAGTAATGCAGTTCCATCTGGTAAATTGACCTGCATAGCATTGGCACTTACTGAAGTTGATGTTGCAAATCGATCTAGGTGGAAGCGCTCCGCTTCAGCAGAAACCTCTTGCATATGTCTTCCGAAATACGTAAGTCGCATTACCACAGCTTGCCACTGTGCTAAGCTTGAGTACATATCTACAAAGTAGGATAGTGAATCTTGGACGCGACCAAAGGCACTAGCTACCTGCATGAGACTACCAAGTGTAAATTCCTTACTCAAATAGCGTTTCATCGCAGCTACGAAGGGGAAAATAATAGCTATTTGACTATAGCCTGAATTAAGCCATACGAGTTGCTTTTGCTTATTGACAAGCTTCCAGAAGTTATCTATAAGCGCTTTAAAGCGCTCTTTAAAAACCATTCCCTCCTGCAGCTCACCACGGTAGAAGGCAACGCTCTCCGCACTCTCACGAAGACGGATCATGGCAAAACGGAAATCTGCTTCATAGCGTTGTTGGATGAAGTTCAATTGCACAAGCTTCTTACCAACTAGGTGTGTAACATAAGTACCTGCAATTGAATACAGCAATGAGGCCCAGAATAAATAACCATTAATAATTATTTGATGACCTAATACAGTAAATTGTAAAGAACCTGACATACTATAAAGAATGACTACAAACGAAGCAAAGGTACAGAAGGATTTTAATATACCTACTGCAAAGCTAAGTGTCATCTCTACAAAAAGTCGAACATCCTCAGAAATACGTTGGTCGGGGTTATCTGTATCCTTACCAAACATTTGTAGATGGTAGTAAGTTTTATTCTTGAGCCAGATATCTATAAAGCGAGCAGTGAGCCACTTACGCCAGTTTATAATTAGGCATTGCTGTAAGTAGTATGAATAAACTGCCATGACAATATATGCAAAGGCTAAACCTGTAAAAACATACAGCTCATGAAAAATAGTATCTGTAGCGTAGTTTTGTAGAGCACTATAAAAGCGATTATTCCATTGGTTTAAGAGTACAAGCATATAGACAATGCCTAGCGTTAGAGCTACAATGCAACCTAATAAGAGAAAGGCCTTCTTCTTTTCCTCTGATTGCCAGTAGCTTTTTGTCAAATACCACACGTCTTTAAAAAACTGTCTTGAAATAGTAAAAGTGTGCACTTAAGTCTCTCCTTATATAAATTTATGTGAGAGTGAGAATCTATAATTGCTTAACCATGTACTAAGGCAAGCTTTTTTTCTAATCTAATTATACATCAAAATCAGAGTCAATAGTACCTTTTCACTAAGATTTTTCTATTCACCTAAATAGTTGATTATCTATTCTTCATATCCTAAATTATTATAGTGTTACATAATTTTATCACATAATAAAAAAGAGCTCACCATAAGGTGAGCTCTTTAGTAGCTAAATAATTGAATTATTTAACAGGACCGATCATAGCCAGCATGGTACCTGCAGCAACTGCAGTACCGATAACGCCTGCTACGTTGGGGCCCATAGCGTGCATCAGCAGGAAGTTAGCAGGGTTGCATTTTTGACCAACTTTTTGAGATACACGAGCAGCCATAGGAACTGCAGATACGCCTGCAGAACCGATCAGC
>JAXEPX010000074.1:0-6507 GCA_034117325.1 Phascolarctobacterium sp.
GCACGCTTGGTTTCGTCGGACAGCACGCTATAGGCCTCGTTGACCTCTTTAAACTTTTCCTCGGCCTCTGCATTGCCTTTATTGCGGTCAGGATGATACTTTAGGGCCAGTTTACGGTATGCTTTTTTTAATTCGTCCGCGTTGGCGGTCTTAGACACGCCTAAGACGTCATAATAATCTCTCTTAGCCATTTAAATTGGCCTCCTAAATATCTACATTAAGTTAGTGCCCAAGAGCTTATGGGGCCATTGGGCACTATGCACTATATACTATTTATATGGACCGAATAGAATGTACCAGATACGAGGCGCGGCGACGCAGACGTATTAATAATACTTCAAGGAGCCGCACTGAAGTAGATGGTGCATTATATGCGGTCGCTATAGAACTTGTTACTTCTTATCGTCTACGACTTCGGCGTCTACCACATCGTCGTCATTTTTAGCGCCTTGTGCGCCAGCGCCTGCACCTTGCGCACCCTCAGCACCCTTTTGTGCTTCGGTTTCCTTGTACAGCTCAGCGCTCAACTCATACAGCGGTTTGGTCAAAGCTTCAGTATCAGCCTTAATCTTAGCCAAATCATCACCCTTTACAGATTCCTTCAGGGTGTCAACAGCAGCCTTAACCTTAGCGATCAGATCATCCTTGCCCTTGCCTTCCATGTCCTTCATGGTCTTTTCGGCTTGGTAGATCAGGTTGTCGGCTTGGTTTTTAACCTCAACGCCTTCCTTGCGTTTCTTATCAGCTTCAGCATTAGCTTCAGCTTCTTTTACCATTCTATCTACTTCGTCCTTATCCAAGGTGCCGGAGGAAGTAATGGTAATCTTTTGTTCCTTGCCAGTGCCCAAATCCTTAGCGCTTACGTTAACGATACCGTTAGCATCGATGTCGAAGGCAACCTCAATCTTCGGTACTCCACGGGGAGCAGCGGGGATACCGCTCAGCTCGAAGCGGCCCAGGGTCTTGTTGTCAGCAGCCATTTCGCGTTCGCCTTGCAGAACATGGATATCAACGGAGGGTTGGTTATCTGCTGCAGTGGAGAATACTTGCTTCTTAGAAGTCGGAATGGTGGTGTTGCGGTCGATAATCTTGGTGAAGACACCGCCCAGAGTTTCAATACCCAAGGACAGCGGAGTTACATCCAGCAGCAGCACGGAGCCAGTGCCTTCTTCGCCGGAAAGTACGCCAGCTTGAATAGCAGCACCTACAGCAACGCATTCGTCCGGGTTTACACCTTTATAGGGCTCCTTGCCCATGAATTTCTTAATAGCAGCTTGTACAGCGGGGATACGAGAAGAACCGCCAACCAGTACAACCTTGGAGATGTCGCTGCTGGACAGGCCGGCATCGCTCATAGCTTGGCGAACAGGGCCCATGGTGCGTTCTACCAAATCAGCAGTCATAGCTTCGAATTTAGCACGAGTCAAATCCATATCCAAATGTTTCGGGCCATCAGCACCTGCAGTGATGAAGGGCAGGTTGATATTGGTGCTCATTACGCCGGACAGCTCAATTTTAGCTTTTTCGGCAGCCTCACGCAGACGTTGCATAGCCATGCGGTCGGTGGAGAGGTCAATGCCTTCAGCCTTCTTGAATTCTTCAACCATCCAGTCCATAATCTTCTTATCGAAGTCATCGCCGCCCAGATGGGTATCACCATTGGTTGCTTTTACTTCGAATACACCATCACCTACATCCAGAATGGATACATCGAAGGTGCCGCCGCCCAGGTCATAAACCATGATGGTATGGTCATCGGTTTTATCAATGCCATAAGCCAGGGATGCAGCAGTAGGCTCGTTGATAATACGCAGTACTTCCAGACCTGCAATTTTGCCTGCGTCTTTGGTAGCTTGACGTTGGCTGTCGTTGAAGTATGCCGGAACAGTGATAACTGCTTGGCTAACCTTTTCGCCCAGATATGCTTCAGCGTCAGCTTTCAGCTTTTGCAGAATCATTGCGGAAATTTCTTCCGGGGAATATTTTTTGTCGTCGATGGTTACACGATAGCTGCCTTCGCCCATGTGGCGTTTAATGGAGCTAATAGTTCTATCCGGGTTGGAAACTGCTTGGCGTTTTGCCAATTGGCCAACGAGGCGCTCGCCGTTTTTAGCGAAGCCTACTACGGACGGGGTCAGGCGGGAGCCTTCTTGGTTAGTGATAACTGTCGGTTCGCCGCCTTCCATGACAGCAACAACACTATTAGTAGTACCTAAGTCAATACCAATTACTTTAGCCATAATTATTAATTCCTCCTATAGTGGCTGTCGATAAAGCATCATCTGCTTCGCACTGCCTCGTCGACGTACTTCTAGTACGACTCCTCGTCACTGCTCGCATCTAATACTTTCTCACCAGCCTAGACGTAATATTATTAACAAAATTATATTTTGAGAGCTATCGTAACTACTTTATTCGTTACTATTTACTCTAACCTTACTGTGTCTAATAACACGATCGCCAAGTTTATACCCTTTCTCGAAGACCATATCTATGATTTCGTCCTCCAGCTCGGGGTTATTACCACGCATTACTGCTTCATGCAACTGCGGGTCAAATTTTTGATCCTGTGCGGGGATTTCCTCCACCTTGAGCTCAGCGAAGGTCGCTTCGAATTGGCGACGGATCTTTTGCATGCCGGTGATGACACCCTCCATATCCGTAGCCTTCACAGCGCTAGCCTCTGCTCTTTCGAAATTATCCAGCACCTTCAGGAATTTGCCCACAACACCTGCGGTTACGAAGGTGGAGAGCTGCTCCTTTTCGCTCGCGGTACGGCGGCGGAAATTTTCGAAATCGGCCTGCAGACGCAGGAGACGATTAGTTAATTCTTCAATCTTGACGTCCTTCGGGTCAACCTCGGGCTCCTTAGCCTCAGCCTGAGCTTCATCCTCTTGAGCTTCTTGATTTTCCTCTGCTTCCTTAGTGGTGGCTTCCTGCTTTACTTCGGCTTCAGCAGCTTGCGCTTCTTCCTCAGCCATGGTGTTTTTTACATCATTCTCTTGCAAAGCACTTCCTCCTTTTATTTATGTTCAGTCTCAAACATAGTTTTTAAATATTTATGGAGATAATCCATAACTGTGATGACCTTGCCATATTCCATGCGAGTCGGTCCCAGTACTGCCATCGTGCCCACAATCTGGCCATTCAAGCGGTAGGTAGCCTGCACCATACTACAGTCCTGAATGCCGCTGAACTTATTCTCGCTACCGATGGTTATCTTTAGGCCACTATCCTCGCCGGCCTTGAGCAGATCGCGCACCACGCGCTCCTCTTCAAGAATACCCAGGAGATTTTTGACCTTTTCCACATCGCGGAACTCAGGTTGATTGAGTAGCTGCTTCGTGCCACCCAGGAAAACCCTTTGCTCCATGTGTTTATTGCGCAGCTTACGGATGGATTGCACTAGCGAGGTAAAGAGAATTTTGTCCTCGCTAATATTGGTATGCACTGCATTCAAGAGCTCCTCACTTATATTAGCCAGCTCCCTGCCTTCAAGCAGACGACTGATTTTACCAGCCAAATAATCGAGCTCCTCGGGGCGCATCCCCAATGGTATTTCTACAACGCAATTATCCACATTGCCGTCATCAGTAATGATGCACAGGATGGCATGATGCTCATCCAGAGGTAAGAACTTCATATAACGGAACCGTGCTCCTGCATCCCGATTGGCCAAGACCATGGAGACATTTTGCGTCATACGGGAGAGGATTTTCGCCGTGGATTGGAAGATTTCGTCCAGGCTACGGCGCCTTTCGGTAAACCAGCCATTGATAAGCGCGCGCTCATTATCACTGAGCGCACCAGGCTCGATGAGATTATCCACATAGAGGCGATAGGCTTGCGCCGACGGTACACGTCCTGCCGAGGTATGGGGCTGCTCCAGATAACCTAGTAGCTCCAGGTCACTCATCTCGTTGCGAATTGTGGCCGGGCTTAGTCCCAAATCGTATTTGCGGGCGATAGTTCTGGAGCCTACTGGCTCAGCAGTTGAAATATAGTCCTCAATTATGAGCTGGAGAATTTTTTTCTTTCTATCATTTAACATATTCCCACCTCATTTAGTTGTTAGCACTCATATCTTTAGAGTGCTAACATCTTGTTATAAGAATAGCACTCCCCCACTAGAATGTCAACAGCTTTTTCTAAAAAAATCCCTTTGTCACAAAGATTTCAAAGGAAGCGAAAAGAGCGCTAAATTATTTCATTTTATCTTCACAAAGATAAGCTATTTAAACTAAGTTTTTTGTGGGTATTAGAGATTAAATGTGATATAATGCTATTGATAACACAGTAAAAAGTGAGGTGTACTTAATGGAAAACAATAACCACGAATATATTGAAGCTGAAGTTGTTTTAACAGAAGAAGAAATTGAAAAAGAATCCCTCAGCATTTGTCACTGGGCAGCTGCTCGTGCCGGAGTAATTGTTATTGCCCCCTTTGTTGGTAGCATGGCGCTGATGGCAAACGAAATTTATATGATTTCCAAGCTTGCGAAGCTACGCGGAGTATCCATGAGCGAAGGAGCTATCATGGGCTTACTTGGTGCTTTTGGTGGCACCTTCATTGGTCAAACCTTATGCACACTTATTCCTTTTGCTCCCCTGCAGCTTCCCGTAGGTATTTCCGTTACCTATGGTATTGGTAGAGTCGTTATGGAATGGCTTAAAGCAGGTCAACCTGAAGACTTCTCTGCCTTCAAAACTGTTTTTGAGGACGCCAGAAAAGAAGCAATCGAGCAGATTAAAAGCTTCAAGGAGGATCCTCGCAAGGACACTCCCTTAGGCGACGAAAACAAGCACTTTGATACTGATATTAAGGGGTAATTTACTATGAGTATTTTGGGTAATATCTTTTGGTTCCTTTTTGGTGGTATTTTCGCTGGTATCGCCTGGTATTTAGTGGGCTTATTCTGGTGTATTACTATTATCGGCATTCCTGTGGGCATGCAGTGCTTTAAATTTGGCACCCTGAGCTTTTTCCCCTTTGGCAAGGATATTGCTTACGGCGGTGGTGCAGGCTCATTGCTTATGAACATTCTCTGGCTAATTTTTGGTGGCTTTGAGCTCGCAGTGAGCCATGTATTTTGGGGTCTGCTGCTTTGTGTAACGATTATCGGCATTCCCTTCGGCATGCAGCATTTCAAGCTGGCTAAACTGGCACTTTTGCCCTTTGGCGCTAAGATTGTGGCAAAGGATTGAATGTAGCTTATCATAGTAATAATTAGGAGGATTAGCAATGCCTAAGAAATTGATTTATTCCTGTATTACTTTGCAAAAGGAGCTGGAGAAGACCGCAGCTAAGTTGGGAATCAAGCCGCATATTAGCTATCTTAGCACTGCTTTACATAGTGACCCACAGAAGATGCATGAAACCTTGCAGGCCATCATAGATAATAATACTGAAGCAGAAGAGATTGTCATTTGCGTCTCCGGCTGCGGCAAAGCTACCTGTGATTTAAAGGCAACTACCTGTAATATCGTACTTCCAAGAACTATGGATTGCATAGATGTGCTTCTGACAGCTTCAGGCATTAAAAGACCCGACGGTGCTATCTTTATCACTAAAAGCTGGATGAATTTCATGAAAAACTCATCCATTGACTATACTAAGCTAGTCAATGAAAAAGGGCAGCTTGAAGATGAAGCTTTTTTAAAAAAGCTATATCATGGCTTTACAGATTTCTATATTATTGACACAGGAACCTATGATTTAAAGGAAGTTGAAGCCTATATTCTGCCCCTTGTGAAGCTTCTAGATGGCAAGCTAACCCGCATTCCCGGTACCTATAAGGTATTGGAAAATCTATTAAACGGCAATTATGACGAGAGTGTAATCTTTATTCCTAAGGGCTCCACGCTCAGCATTCACGAATTTGACGGTTTAAGACCCTGTACAATAAAAAAATAGTTTTTTATGAAAAAACGAGGAGCTATGGCTATAGCTCCTCGTTTTTATTATTCTTTGTTCAAAAACATCTTTCTTAAAGAAATGATATCCGTTGCGAAAGTATAGGTTCCATCATTTTTACGCAAAGGGTACACCTCTTCACGTAGCCAATTGTAGAATGCTTTAGCCTCCTCATCACTAAGCTTCCATTTAGCCTTAATAGCTCCGTGTTTCAGGGTGGCATCAGCTACTTGGCGCAACGTTTTCCATTTTTTATAATAATGCAGCTTGAGCTTAGTCATAAACTTCTGGGCATCCTCAATAACAAAGCCCTCAATATAGCTCTCATTATAAAGATAATCAGGCCTCATAATTTCCTTAAGCCAGCTATCAAACTCATCCAAGCTTTGAAGAGTGCAAGCGAGCTCTTTCACCTTGACGCCTAGCTTAGCACCTAAAGCCTTGAGCTCATTATAGGAAGAATGCTTAAACTCAAGCTCATTAGGAATTATCTCCAGCAGTACTACCTGCGGCTCTTGATATTCAATAATATGCGGATCCTTAACCGGCTCAATACATTCAAAAATAACTGAACAATTATTATCCCGCACATA
>JAXEPX010000075.1:0-54357 GCA_034117325.1 Phascolarctobacterium sp.
CTGGAGGAGCGCTTTATGGATAGTGAGGAGCTCTATGTGCGCTTTTTGAAGAAGCTGGCGGCAGCGAACGAGCTACCTGTGGTAGAGGCTTTTGTACGCGAGGAAAATTGGCCTGAAGCACTGCGTATTGCGCATAATTTAAAGGGTGTGTGTGCTAGCTTAGGACTTGTGAAGCTGACGGCACAGCTAGTGGAGCTGGTGAAGCTGCTTAGAAGCGATGCTTTCACTAGGGCTGAGGTAGAGAAGCAGCTAGCAGCAATGCGTCCAGAGTGGGATAAAACCTTAGAGTGCATAGTAGCTTTAGTATAGCGAGCTGTTGTATAAGTTCTTTAGAATCTTGAACGTTATTAATTTTAGTATAAACTTTTAGTAGGAGCAATGATGTAATGAATATTTGCTTAGTTGCTTTAGGTGGCGCTTTAGGTGCTGTTAGTCGCTTCCTTATGGGTAATGCGGTGAGCAGAGCATTAGGTGGTGCGCTACCTTATGGAACATTTATAATTAATGTATTGGGTTGCTTTGCGATGGGAGTGTTGATGACTGTCATCGTAGAGCGGGAGCTTTTGCCTGCTGCTTGGAGGCTCTTGCTTTGTGTAGGCTTTTTAGGTGGCTTTACAACCTTTTCTTCCTTTGGCTATGAAGCTTTAATGCTAATGGCACAGGGGCGTTTGCTAGCAGTATTGCTGTATGTGGGTGGTAGTGTGCTGTTAGGACTTATTGCTGCAGCTGCAGGAGTGTTCTGTGCAAGATTAGTCTAAAAAACAAATCCCGTATGTGCTCTTTTGAAAAGCTACATACGGGATTTTTGCTTATTTGTTTTGTGTTTAGAGTTGATAGATCCAGACGATAAAGGGCATGGTAATGGTACACAGCGTTGCCGTGACAACGTTAATGACACTAGCGTATTCAGGCTGGTTATCAAAGAGGGAGGCCATGCTGACGCAGGTAGTGGCCGATGGAGTTGCGGTTGCTAGCAGTGTGATGAGCAGAATTGTTGTGCCATCGGGGGAGAAGTTGGCAATACCGCTAAACTTTAAGAAGACAAGCATCAGTAGAGGCATGACGATAAGGCGCAGAAAAGCTACAAGCGGGACTCGCTTATAGGACTTGATTTTTTCCCAACTCATATTGCCTAATAGCATGCCAGCAATAATCATTGCAGATGGACCAATAACAAGGCCTAGCGCGTGGAGGGCATCATTAACTGGGCCTGGTAAGCGCCAGCCAGTGAAGAGCAGGATAAGACCGAAGAAAATTGCAATCATATTAGCATTCGTTACAACAGCCTTCCAATCCATGTGGGGCTCGTTGGCCATGATGGATTTCATGTGCGTCCAAAATAGCACGAGCTGTACAGCTAGGAAGCTACTGGAGTAGATTACCCACTCAGGACCAAGTACCGCAATAACTAGGGGTATAATGAGATTACCAGCATTAGAATAGATAACCGAGGCTTGCTCCACTGCGTTAAGATTAAATACTCTTTTAAAGAAGATACCAAAGCCTAGAAGCAGTGCTTGTACAACAACTGCGGCTCCCAAGCTGAGCATGAGCCCGTGCTGAATTTCCGGAGTCAAGCTGACCTGGAAGGACTCGATGATGACACAGGGGAAAAAGAGATACAGCAATAATATGGACATGATTTTGCTGTCCGAAGACTTTACGATTTTCATGCGAACTAGAGTCATACTCATGATCATTATAATAAAAAGGGAAAAGATTTTTTTAGCTAAAATTAACGAAAGCATAATGAACTCCTTGGTAAAGATTCTAGAAATTGTAATGATGTTGTACATTATACCACCGTTTTGTAAAGATGACAAAGACTTTTTTGGGTTATGGGAAACACAGATGTATTTAGTTAATAAAATTTAAGTAAATAATAGATGGTTGCACAAGAAAAAACAGTAGCACATTTGGGGAGCTGTGCTACTGTTTTGTGGAATCAGATTATTAATTATAGGCTATCAAATTCACCGTTATAGCGTGCATTTTCCTTTGCATAGCCTGCAGGATCAGCATAACGATTAACCTTAGTGTTTAAGGTGCAGGCTTCAATGATGCAGTCGTTGATAGCGTTTTTTGTATTGATGCGGGGATCGTCTTCGCTTGCTACAACGTAACCTGCAACGCGAAGCATGCTGCTGTCATATTCCTTTACGCCATAGTCATAAGTAAAGATTTGGCCATCTTTGACAAGACTTTCTTGTAATGCTACTTTAACAGTCGCATATTTGCCAACTAGCTTTTCGCCAGTACCTACGCCAGCTAAATCTAATTTAACGATAATAGGAACATAATTGGGGCGAGTTACTAAAACGACATCAGCAGGAGCTAAAGTCTTGTTGGGAGCTCGTTTAATCATTTTTATATCAAAACGTTTAGCATATTTATCTTGTAAAAATGCTTCAAATTCTGTTTGACCTTTTTCGAGATTATTTTCAGGGTTTTGTGCTTCCAATACTACATCAGGGATTTGATACCATAGAACACAATTTTTTACAGGAGCTGCGGAGCAAACGGAACAGATAAGTAAGAAGAGAAGGCTGAGAAAAATTTTTTTCATAGGAACGACCTCCTTGATTTAATGTTACTTATATTTTAACAAGAATGAAGAGATATGAAAAGGATTATTTCTAAAAATATTACAAAGGGCCGATGTAAAAAATGTATTTGCAAGGGTGTTTTTCAAGAGTAGCTATGATGAAATTATTTAGGACTACTCGGTTGCTGCTTCAGGGTTTGCGGTTGGAGTATTCTCTGATTTTTGCTTAGCAGGTTTTTCTTTCTTCGCTTTTTTCGTATTATATTTATTCATAACGTTATCGAGGTCATCTGTTCTGAACCATTCTTCAACGGCTACGGCCATGGTTTTGACGGCGGCCTCGATTTTTTCTTTATCTTCACCGACGAAGGGGTGGAGAACGTGGTTGACAACGGCTTTATTGTTGCGCTCGGGGTGGCCGATGCCGATTTTGAAGCGTGGGAAGTCGCTAGTACCGAGATGTTCGGCGATGGATTTAAGGCCGTTGTGACCACCGGCGCTGCCTTTGCGACGGATGCGCAGGTTGCCTACGGGGAGGTCCATGTCGTCGGAGATGACGATGATGTCTTCAGGGTCGATGTGGTAGAAATTGGCATAGGCGCCGACTGCGAAGCCACTGAGGTTCATGTAGGTGGTAGGTTTGATGATGAGTATTTTTTCAGGGGCGCGATATTCGGCACAGTAGGCGCTGCGGTCTTCTTTGCCGAAGCTGACGCCGAGCTTTTTTGCCAGTTCGTCGACTACCATGAAGCCGATGTTATGGCGGGTGTTTTCGTATTCACGGCCGATGTTGCCGAGGCCGACGATTAGTTTCATGTCGTGTATCTCCTTTGTGAATCGTTTCATTCGTAATTAATTGTAAGATTTCTTGGTAGGTGCATTGAGTGATTCGCAATTAGTTATCAAACGCTCAGTGCGGCTTTCTTAACGCTCATTTCGTGGTGTTCAATAACGAAATCGCGCTAAACTCGCTATCGCTCAAGCGGTTCGGGGCAAACCAATCAGCTTCGCTCTACGAGCTCGCTTCTTGGGCCCCTATCGCATAGGTCACATTGTCCAATCAGCTTCGTCCTACGGACTCGCTTCTTGGATGTGACCGCAACAGTATCGCGATTTCTATTGAACAATCCACTCATTCGCTAAAAGCCGCAATCATTCGCTTATTGATTAACTAATTGCGAATGTTATACTTTTATCTGTTCACTATTTCCCCAACAGTTACAAACTCATATCCTTCTGCACGAAGTTGGTCGATGATAATGCGCATAGCGTCTACAGTTTGCTGGCGTGGAGCGGCGTTGCGTGGGCTGTCTCCGTCATGCAAGAGGACGATGGCTCCGGGATGTGCATCGAAGCAGACGCGTTCAGCGATGCGCTGGGCACCAGGGTTAGTCCAGTCGCGGGGAATTACGCTCCAATTGACTGCAGTTAGTCCTGCTTCCGTCAAGACTTCGAGGACCTGCCAGTCCTTGAAGCCGTGGGGAGGGCGCATATAGCGCACTTGCGTGCCAATAAGACGTTCGAGTGTGGCTTTGCCTTGAGTGATGTTGTCTTGGAGCTCCGAGGTATTTGCCTTCAGTAAATCGCGGTGCGTACCTGCGTGCAGGGCAATTTCGTGGCCTGCTGCTTGCACTTGGCGCACTATTTCAGGATGCTTTGCGGCATTGTCTCCGACCATGAAGAAGGTAGCGTGCACATTTTTTTCTGCGAGCACCTCAAGTAGATTTTGGGTATAGGGCGGGTAAGGACCATCGTCAAAGGTGAGGGCAATAAGCTTTTTTTGATCACGCATTTCTTGACCATGGGTGATAACCTTGCCATAAAAGCTAATGCCTGGGAGCACAGCTAGGAGCAGCAGAATACCGCTTACAGTAATGCTCAGTGCTGCGCCGATAGCAGCAGTACGCTTTTGGAGCTTACCAAAGCGGCCAAGCCAAAGCAGGGCTATGCTTAGCAGGGAGCAAAAAATAAGTATATAAATAATACGCATGATGATTTCAAAAGAAAAGGCTTGCCTATGGCAAGCCTTTTTAGCTTAGCAATTATTTCTTAATGTCGAAGAGTTGGCTTACGGACCAGTCGTTGTAGATACGCAGAATGGTTTCAGCCAGAATCGGAGCGATGGACAATACTTTAATCTTCGGATGCTTCTTAGAAGGAGCCAAAGGAATAGTATTGGTTACAACCAGCTCAGTGATGTCGGATTGAGCGATGCGAGACAGAGCAGGATCGGTCAGGATGGGATGAGTGCAGCAAGCGTAAATTTCGTTTGCACCGAATTTCTTCAGCGCACGAGCGCCTTCGGTCAGGGAGCCTGCAGTGTCAACCATATCGTCAACCAGAATGCAGTTCTTGCCATTTACATCGCCGATAAGGTTCATAACTTCAGCAACGCCGGGTTCAGGACGACGTTTGTCGATGATAGCCATGGGGCAATTCAGAATTTCTGCAAAGCCACGTGCACGGCTCACACCGCCAAGGTCAGGGGAAACAACAACCATGTTGTCCAGATTTTTTTCTTTGATATATTCAGCCAGCAACGGGCCGCCAGGCATATGGTCAAACGGGATATTGAAGAAGCCTTGGATCTGAGCTGCATGCAGGTCGATGGTTACAACACGGGTAATACCAGCAGTTTCCAGCAGGTCTGCCATCAGCTTAGCGGTAATAGGCTCACGGCCGCGAGCTTTGCGGTCTTGACGAGCATAGCCATAATAAGGAATTACAGCGGTGATATGATTAGCACTAGCGCGTTTGAAAGCGTCAGCCATAATCAAAAGCTCCATAACATTATCGTTAACGATGGGACCGCAGGTAGGTTGTACGATGAAGATATCCTTGCCGCGTACGCTCTCGTTAATCATTACTTGGATTTCACCGTTGTTAAAACGGTTTACTACAGAATCGCCAACGGTAGTGCCTAGATATGCAGCAATTTCGCGTGCTAAATCAGGATTTGCATTACCGGTAAAAATTTTAAGCTTATTCTCGTCAGACAACATGTCCAATCCCTCCAAAATCGCCTTGATATTTTTCTTGCGAAAGCATTAGCTTAGCTTAATTATACTATAAACGGGGTATTTTTAACAAGTTTTTTTAGCTGTTTCTGTATTTTTCAGCCCAGCCCTCGATATTTTTCTGTTTAGCACGGGCAATACCCAGAGCGTTTTCGGGTACTTCCTTCGTGATAGTGCTGCCTGCACCGATGTAGGTATTAGCCTGTACGGTGACGGGAGCAACGAGGTTAGTGTTGCAGCCAACAAAGGCGTTATCGCCGATGATGGTACGATGCTTTTTCTTGCCATCGTAGTTAACAGTGATGCAACCGCAGCCCATGTTAACGCCGCTTCCGATGTCGCTGTCACCGATGTAGGTGAGGTGGGGCAGCTTCGTGCCAACGCCAACGTTAGAGTTTTTTACCTCAACATAGTTGCCGATTTTAACATTGTCACTGATAACAGTGTCGGGGCGCAGGTGTACATAAGGTCCTGCAGTGACATGGTTTTTAACCTTGCAGTCATGGCCATAAATAAATTGCAGATGGTTATCGTTGCCAATTTTAACGTTAGTGAAGCGAGCATTAGGACCAATTTCACAATCCTCGCCAATTTCTGTCGTACCCTCAAGCCAGGTGTAGGGGTAAATAATGGTGTCGCGACCAATTTTAACGCTGGACTCGATAAAGGTGCTAGCGGGGTCCATAATGGTCACGCCGTTATCCATAAGCTTATCAAGGATGCGCTGACGCATTACGCCTTCAGCTACACTCAGTTGCTTGCGGGAGTTAATACCCATAACCATATCGCTATCTTCGGTAATCACACCGCCAACCTTTTTACCAGCTTGATTCAGCTTTTCAAGTACGTCAGTGAGATAGTATTCGCCTTGAGCGTTGTTATTAGTCAAGGTAGCGAGTACGTCGAACATCAGCGGGCATTCCATACAGTAAATGCCAGTGTTAATTTCTTTAATTGCTTTTTGTTCTTCGGTAGCATCCTTTTGCTCTACAATGGCTTGTACATTACCATTTGCGTCGCGGACAATGCGACCATAGCCAAAGGGATCGTCCATAATTGCGGTGAGCACAGTTGCAGCAGCGCCGCTAGCTTGATGGGCTTCGCAGAATTTTTTCAGCTCTTCACCCTCGAGCAACGGAGTGTCGCCACAGAGAATGAGTGCGGTGCCGGTGAAGCCCTTTAGAGCTTCAGCAGTTTGCATTACAGCATGACCGGTACCAAGCTGCTCTGCTTGCAGGGCGATTTTGCCCTGGTTACCAACCATAGCCTCTACTAATTCAGCCTCGTGGCCTACAATAACTACTTTTTCGTCGCAGCCTGCAGTGCTAGCTGCGTCAATAACATGCTGCAGCATAGGTTTACCGCCAACCTTATGCAAAACCTTGGGGTATTTGCTGCGCATACGAGTACCCTTACCAGCAGCAAGGATAACAGCTACTAAATTTGCCATTTATAATTACTCCCTTCTCTCTAGGAAAAGTATTAGCTTACCAATTATTGGATATTTCTACTTTGACACTTTGATTTTCTTCATCGGCATGGTGCAGGGTGAAGAAGGAGATGTAGTCGTCAAGTAGCTTACGCTCAGGTGCGGCCGTGTCCATCAGAAAGGCTTTGCCAACTACCTGTGCACCTACTTCTTGTGCTAAAGCAACCATGCCCTTAGCGGTGCCCCCGCCCTTCATAACGTCGTCAACTATGAGTACACGGCTATTAGGCTGTAAGGCACGCTTTGGCATAGCCATGGTTTGAATAGTTTTGGTGCTGCCGCTCACATAGTTGATGTTTACCGTAGAGCCTTCAGTGATGTCGCTAGTGTGACGTGCGATGACAAGGGGAACATTAAAGGCTCTAGCTACAGACATGGCTAGCGGAATACCACTTGTTTCCACCGTCATGATGCAATCTGGAGCAAGGTGTTCGAGACGCCCCATGAAAATTTCACCTAAACGCATAACTATTTCCGGTTCACAAAGCAGATCCGTGGTGTAGAGCATACCACCGGGCAGAATACGCTCAGGCGCAGCGAGTCTGTTGGCAAGGTCTTGCAGAAACTCAGCATCATGCTCAGGTAAATGACCAGGAATAAAGCGCACACCACCAGCAGCGCCGGATAGAGTTTCTACGCGACCAAGTCCATACATTTCTAGGCCGGTCTTGACAGCTAGCACATCCTCGCTGAGGGTGGATTTGGCAATATCAAATTTTTTACAAAAATAGGAAAACGAAAATAACCGATAGGGATGATCGGCTAAAAGCTTACTCAGCGCTACAACGCGCTCAATTCTTTTGGCTCTGCCCATGGGCATTTCCCCTCTATTCTTTCTAAAATTTTACTTACTTAAATATTTCTCTATCAATTCTAAATCAGCAGGCTTATCCACGTCCATGCCTATAGCAGCATGGGGGGTAATTATAGCCCGACATTTAGCATCTAAAATTTCACTGACACGCTGCTCAGCTGCTTTGACAGAGAGCAGGTGGAAAACTGCTTTGAAAATGAAGCTCCAGCCCAACCAGCTAGCTAGCTTCAAGGGTGACTTGCGCAAAGCAAAAATTTCCTTGCCGAGCTGTTGCTTTTGTGTAATAACGGCATTATTCAAAAGCATTATGTTACCACCGGTAAAGCTGCCATCTGTGAGCTTGCCGTAGGTGCGTTTTGCTTCTGGATAAAGCTTCAGACATTCTAATTGGGGAATAATGGGATAATAAACATCGGCACCAGCGTAGCCTTCACTCTCGCATTGTGCTAGAAAGCTTTGAATAGCTTCAGCAGTTAGAAGTGGAATATCATCGCAGACACTGAGGAGCATTTCGTTAGCATCCGCTTTTAGAGCCTGCGCTGCAGCGTAGGCTGTGGTAGGCATGTCGCCTTCAGCGGCGCAGATAATAACATCCTGAGGAAGAACTCTTTGCGCCTCAGCTATAGCATCTGGGCTTATAGCAACTACAATTTTGTTGACTCTACCGCTTTGTTGCAGAGCTTCAATAATGTAGCTAAGCATGTATTTGCCATTAATTAGAGCTAAAGCGCGACAATCCGTGTCTCGTAGTGCTTTAAGCCAGGGACAGAGCCCACCGGCTAAAATAAAAGCGTTGTAGGTACGCATTATCTTGCCTTCTTTTTAGGCTCAGTGATGGAACGCATTAAAGTGTGTTCAGCATTTTCAATGTGAACGCGTGCTGCATGCTGTGCTCTTTCTACATCACGAGAGGCAATAGCATCCACAAGATTGCGATGCTCGTCCATGGTTTCAACGAGACGGCCTGGATAACTCATAGAACGACCGCGAATACCTGTCATTTGTTCACGCAGGTTATTGATAATACTACGTAGACGTTCATTGCGACTTGCAGTATAAAGTACATCGTGGAAGGCGGTATCTACCTCTACAATTTTATTGATATCCATATTAGCTACATGCTGCCCAATTTCGTGCAGATAGCCATTGAGGGATTCTAGCTCCTCATCAGTGATGCGTTCAGCTGCAAGGCCTGCAGCGAGTACGTCCAGCGAGGTGCGTACCTCGTAAATTTCGGTAATATCTTTAATGGAGATATCCGCAACATAGGTGCCGCGGCGGGGAATCATAACGACGAAGCCTTCCAGCTCCAGCTTGCGAATCGCTTCGCGTACGGGAGTGCGGCTGACGCCCATTTCATCAGCCAGCTGGATTTCCATGAGGCGTTCGCCGGGGCTAAAGGTGCCGTCAATGATAGCTTGACGGATATTCTCGCACACCAGCTCGCGCAGGGGCTTATAGCTGTCAAGTTTTATCGGTTGCAAGTGTCCAGACATTAGTTTATCCTCCCAACGGTAGTAGTGATGGCTGTTTCTAAATCGAAATCAGCTAAGGCTGCTACAATCTTCTCGGCTGTTTCCTGGTCGTGAGCCAGGGCAAAAACTGTAGGGCCACTGCCGCTCATCAGCGCATAGAAAGCGCCGGCGCTGAGCATAGCAGCTTTAATAGATGCAATTATAGGATGTGCTGGAATAGTGACCGTTTCCAGGACATTCCCCATATAAGGGATGAGAGCAGGGGCTCCTTCGGAAAGACGATCTGCTAGCTGCCAGATGCAGGGAGCATGTACAACACGTCCTTTATTATAGTGCTGGTAAACCCATGCAGTGGAAACCTCAAGCTGGCGGGGCTTAGCAAGTACAACGATAGTCTCCGGGAGCTCGTCAAGCTTAGTTAAGATTTCTCCTCGTCCAGTAGCGAGCATGGTACCTCCTTCAATACAGAAGGGAATATCACTACCTAACTGGGCGCCAAGACTTTCTAGCTCTGCATTGGTCAGCTTAAGCTTCCAGAATTTATTCAGACCGCGTAATACTGCAGCGGCATCAGCACTGCCACCTGCCAGTCCTGCGGCTAAAAAAATTTTTTTGTTCAAGGCAATGTGAACGTTCGGGATAATTCCTGCGTGTGCTGCTAAAAGTGCCGCAGCTTTATATGCAAGGTTATCTTTACCGCAGCTTAAGCCTGCGATATTAGTGGAAATATCGATACTGCCTTCTCCACTGCCTTTAGTAATTATAACCTCGTCACATAGACCAACGCTCTGCATAATCATACTTACCTCGTGATAGCCATCTTCACGGCGTCCTAAAATATCGAGGCCTAGATTAATTTTAGCGTAAGCTATTTCAGTAATTTTCTTCATTTTCAAGCTCACCTGCCTACAAATGTATACAGTATTATTTTATACTGCTTTAGTCAACACTGCAAGAGTTTTTTCGAACATTCGGGTTTAAAACTACATTTTTTTCAAGTATTATTCGGGTTTTAGAGATAGCTAAGCTGTAAAATAATTTTAAAATTCAGTTAGATAAGCTTGCTTTTTTTGTGAAACATGGTAGTATACTATAATGAGCTTAGAAAAGCTCGTAAAGTATATCACAATGAGGTGCTTTATGCAGATTAGCCAGATTAATTGGAAACAGACTTTCTATCGATATTTTATGGTTACTTTGGCCTGCGCCATTATGGGCGTGGCGCTTAATGTCTTCTATATGCCAAATAAAATGCTCAGTGGGGGTATTGGCGGTGTGGCTGTATTAGCTTATTATATTGGCGGGCTGCCCATGGGTGCTACGAGTTTAATGTGTAATGTTCCGCTGTTTTTCTTGGCGTATCGCTATATGGATCGGGAGTATACGATTGGCGCACTATATGGCATTGTGGCCTTTTCTTTATCTTTGGACTTTTTTCATTTCTTGTCTACCTATACTGTGGTCCATGATAAGCTTTTAGCCTGCATTGCGGGCGGTGTCCTCTATGGTATAGGGGCGGCTTGCATGTATCGCGTAGGTGGTTCTAGCGGTGGCACGGATATTATTGGTGCGATTATTCAAAAGCATTATTCGATTAGCATTAGTACCACAGGCTTTATTTTTAATTTATGCCTGCTTTTCGCAAGCGTTTCGTACTTCGGTATTGAGCCAGTTCTTTATACCTTGTTGACATTTTTCATAATGACGAAGACCTGTAACGCCTTTACTACTGGCTTTGATTATAAGAAAAATATTATCATTATCAGTAATTATCACCACGAGATTGCGGAAGAGATTATTAAGGTCGTTGGTCGCGGTGTGACTTATCTGCATGGCGAGGGCGCGTTCACGCATCAGGATAGGGAGATTCTTTTTGTTGTGGCAAAGCTGACGCAGCTAGCGAAGATTCGCGCTATTTGTAAGCAGATTGACCCTGACGCTTTTATGATTATTCACGATGTTAATGATGTTTTCGGCAGGGGCTTTACGCTCAAGCCCTCCGGGCCTGAAGCGCGCGAGAAGCGCGAGGCGGAGGAGAACGCAAAGCTGTATTGAGAATAAAATTTGACTTTCTCCAACTATGTTAGTAGAGAAATTCATAACAAATGTAATATGCGCTAAAAATAGATAAATTAAGCCCTCGACTTCTGGAGATGAGAAGTCGGGGGCTTGTTTTATTAGTAATTTTAGATTTTGATTAGTTTATTTCACAATCAGTGCATTAACAAGCTTGCGGAGCTGTTCTAGGCCATTGGGCTGGGAAGCGAGGCTATTAGCATACATCATGGAAACCTGGGCGCCTACATAGTTGCGCATTTTATTAAATTGTGCACTCTTCAGGTCTGCTTGGCTCATGCCATAATCTTTAATAGCAATCTCTTCCAGCATTTTTACAGTTCTTTGGCAGGCAGGGCTGCTCAGAACATAATCGTGATCGCCTAGGCTAACAATGAAGCCTTCCTGCTTTTGCGGAGTCGGGAGGGTATTATTAGCAGTTACGATACCAATTTGTTTTGCGTCCTTGCCTGCAATAATTGCTGCAGCAGTCAGGAAGCCAACAACAATTTGCTCATCCTTAGCACTACCAGGTGTTTGGTGAGCGCAGGCTTGAGCGACGATTTCTTCAGCAGGGAAGCCACGGTAAATTACTTCAGCAATACTGAAGATATGATGTGCACCAGTGCCGGCAATTTGATATTCCTTCAGGCTGGATTGGTCCTTTTGCCATTGGAATACTAAGGGCTTAGCTAAATCGTGCAGCGCTTGCGCGGAGATGATAACATCACGGCTAATTTGGCTATTAAAGAGGCTATAGTAGGTATCGTAGATGCCTTCAGAAATACTCAGATTAGCAGCGGTATGGGTTGCGAGGCCACCGGGATATGCATGATGACTGCCATAGCCACTGCCGGGAGCGGAATAAAAGGGCTGCGGAGTTTGCATGTTATAGGGAGGCAGGAAGTTTTCCAGGCTGGTTTTAGCAGGATCAATCAGCTTTAATTCTACAAGCTTATTGTAAACCTTAGCTTTAGCACCGGGAATTTGGTATTGTTGCATGAAGGTAGGATTAGGATTATTGATAATGTCCATGGTCATACGACGCAGGCGAGTATCCTGGATAGTATCGACAGCATCCTTAATCTTTTTATAGGAAAGCTGTACTAACTCAGAGTTTTTTGCTAAAGATTGAGTGTCGGGCAAGCCTTTAAAAGAGGTAGCTTTAGCTTTGGCGCCTGCGGCGAAGCTCAGATGGGGAACGGATAATAAGGAAGCACCTACAATGGCACCAGCGGAAATTTTCAAGAAGCTGGCACGGGAAATTTTTTCAGTCATGTTTACATCCTCCTAATTTTTTGGACTGGCTATAGTGTAAACGATGATTGTTTGAGAAATATTAAGTACTTGTAATAAAAATGTAAAATACATTCGTTTTACATTGAGTTGATATTAATAAATTGTTTTAACATTAGTTTAACCTGAGCTTGATTTTCATTTAACTAAGCGCGTTTATAATGAATTATCATCTTAATTAAGGAGGAAGAAAAATGTTTGGTATAGGTTTTTCTGAAATGTTAGTCTTAGCAATTATCGCCTTATTGGTCTTTGGGCCGAAGCGTTTGCCAGAAATTGGTAGTGCTGTAGGCAAGGGTATGCGTGAGTTTAAAGAGGCTGTCAATACGCCTACTACCGTAATGGCTGCCCAGGGCACTACAGCAGAGCCCAAGGAGGCAACACCAGTAGTTACTGCAGCTAAAGAAGAGCATTCCAAATGAGACTGCACCTAGCAACCTCTCCTATGGAGATGAGCTTTACAGAGCATCTAGAGGAACTGCGTAGTCGTCTTTTTAAAATGCTTTTCGCAGCAGTTGTTGGCTTTGTTTTAAGCTATGTGTTTATCGAAGCCATTGTGGGCTTTGTGACAGCGCCAGCTGGAAAGCTTTATTATATGCGTCCAGCTGAAGCCTTCTTTATTTATATAAAGCTGGGGGCCTTTGCCGGGTGCTTATTTGCTTCTCCGATAATTTTTTATCAGCTGTGGGCTTTTGTCATGCCTGCCTTTTCAGCACGGCAATGCTTATGGATTGTGGGGTGTACCTTGCTTTCTTTAAGCTTATTCCTAGGAGGACTTTTATTCTCGTATTACATCGTATTTCCTTTAGGTTTAGCATTTTTTACTGGATTCGACGCCCATGGTGTGGAAGCCATGATTTCCATGGAGAATTATGTTGATTTCTTTATCATGCTGCTGTTGCCCTTCGGTTTTATATTTGAATTACCTTTGGTTTTGATTTTGTTGTCCATGACTGGTTTAATAACAAGTGCTGGGCTCAAGAAATTGCGTCCGTATGTTGTGCTAAGCAGCTTCTTCATTGCGGCGCTGCTTACGCCACCGGATGTGATATCTCAAGCGTTATTAGCACTGCCAATGCTAATCATGTATGAAATGAGTATTATTTTTATTCACTATATTTTACAAAAATAGTTTTTATTTAACTTTATCTTTACTAAATCAATAGCTCAGTTTTAACAAAGCTTAGCTATACTAGAAAACGCAAGAGAGAAAATCTCTGAGAAAGGATGAATAAAATGAATTTTATGCATAAGCAAAAAGCAATTCTCGCAGCTGCTGTTCTGGGGATTAGCTGCACTATGGGTGCATATCTGCCTTCCGCAGGCGAAGCTGCAGGTTATCTTGCTCCCCAAGAACAAAATATTAAGGTTCTTCCGATTGATAACGCTAAATTCCTGCAAGGTCAACGCTTTGACTTCGCTATTGAGGTTAAAAATGGCGACACTGGCATGGATGTACAAATCAATGGCCAGGATGCAAGCAAGTTCTTTGGCAAGGAAGCTAAAAAATCCATGGAGGGTAGCACCGCTATTTATCGCATTGATGATGTAAGTTTCCCCAAGGCTGGCGAAATCAATATTAAAGTACAAGCTGGTAGCGAAAAGCGTGAAGCAAAATACGTTGTAACTAATGAAAAGGCTAAAAAGACTGCTAAAAACGTTATTCTCTTCGTAGGCGATGGCATGAGCCTGCAGGCGCGTGAGATTGCCCGCATCCTCTCTAAAGGCATCACCGAAGGTAAATATAATGATCTGCTGAATATGGAAAAGCTGGATAATATGGCCGTTATCACCACCTCTGGCTATGATTCCATTGTAACTGACTCTGCTAATAGCGCTTCTGCTTACGCAACCGGTCACAAGAGCGTTGTCAATGCTATGGGCGTGTATGAAAACTGCACTAAAGATCCACTGGACGATCCTAAGGTAGAAAACATTATTGAGCTGGCTAAGCGTACTCGCGGAATGGCAACTGGTATCGTTTCCACTGCCAATATCACTGATGCTACTCCTGCTGCAATGCTGGCACACACCCGTCGTCGTGCTGAGCAAAACTATATCGCTGCTGATATGCTGACCGAAAAGCATCGCCCCGATGTTATCCTGGGTGGCGGCTCTCGTCATTTCCTGCCGAAGGGTGTAGCTGGCTCCAAACGTAAGGATAATGTGGACGTTATTCAAGCCTTTGAGGATCTGGGCTATTCCTTCTCCGGAACCAGAACTGAGCTGGCTAATACTCCTGCCGATGCCGATAAGCTGTTGGGCTTGTATCAGTTGAATAATATGGATGTTTATGTTGATCGCGAGGTTACTAAAAATCCGAAGGTGCTGAAAGGCTTTAACGATCAACCTGGGCTTGTAGAAATGACTGAAAAGGCAATCGAGACTCTGAGTAAAAATAAAAACGGCTTCTTCCTGATGGTAGAGGGCGCTTGCATCGATAAACAGCTACATGTACTGGATTGGCAGCGCGCTGCTTATGATAATATCGAGATGGATAAGGCTATTGGTGTAGCGCAAAAATTCGCAGCAGAGAAAAACGATACCCTTATTATCGTGGTTGCAGACCATGCGCATGGCGCTAGCATTACTGGTACCTACCATGAGCTGGACGGCAAAACCGGACGTGAGGCTGTAAGAACCTACGCTGACGCTAAATGGCCTACTTTCCAAGATGCAGATGGCGATGGCTATCCTGATAACCCGGATCCGTCCGTAACTTTGGCTGTACAATTTGCTAATCATCCTGATTATAACGAAAACTATCGCTTTAAAGCTGTTCCGACTGTACCTGCAGTAATGGGCGAGGGTGGCAAAGCTATCGCTAATCCGAAAATCACCGGCGAGCTGCTGCGTGGCAACATTCCTGCCAAAGCTGATCAAGAGGTACACTCTGCTGACGACATTCTCCTGAATGCAGGTGGTCCTGGCTCTGAATACTTCAAAGGTGTTATGGATAATACTGAGGTCTTCTTCGGCATGGTAAGAGCACTGGGCTTGGATGGCAATAAGACCGTTAAACAAGGTAAATAAACAGGAGTAAAATATGAAAAGAAAAGCTTTGGTAATTTTTCTGCCGGTGCTTTTTCTCATACATAGCTTTCTAGGAGCGGTTCTCTCAGGGGGACCGTTCCTTCCTGCATTTAGCCTCTGTGGCAAAGCGGAAGCTTTTTGGGGTGAGGCAACAGAAATTAGCTTTGATGAACTTTATGCTTCAGCTTCTTCGCGTGGAGTAACCATGAGCGAAAAACTGAAGCAAAATGAGGGCAACTCTGTGACTATGGTGGGTTTTATGGCTCCTCCTTTAACGCCGACTATAAATTTTTTTGTGTTGACGAGAGAGCCGATGAGCATTTGCCCGTTCTGTGGTAGTGATGCCGATTGGCCGACGGATATCGTTGTCGTCAAGCTTTCCGAGCCAGTGAAGGCTTTGCCCTTTGATAGTCCTATTAAGGTTACAGGTACCCTAGAGCTAGGCACTGAAGTGGATGCGGAGACAGGCTTTGTTAGTCTCGTGCGCATTCGCGCTAATAATTTGGAGGCTCTCTAATGGCATTTTTAGAAATAGAGGATTTGCAAAAGGTCTTTTATACTCCTGAGGGCAATGTAGGAACAATAATTTATGTACCAGAAATTAAGTTAGAGCAGGGCGATGCACTTGTGCTAGATGGACCTAGTGGTAGTGGCAAAACGACGATCTTGCATCTAGTGAGCGGTCTACTAGCTCCTGATAGTGGCAGTATCACCTTCGCAGGTGAGGAGCTGACGCAGCTTGAGCCTGCAGCCAGAGCATGTTGGCGTGCGCAGAATGTGGGCTATGTATTGCAGAAGCTGAATCTTCTGCCTGAATTAACTGTTATGGAGAATATCCTGCTGCCTCTATGCTGGGAGAAACAGGAGACAGACGAGGAAGCACTGCGTGTGCGTGCTCAGGAGCTTCTGCGGCGTGTTGGGTTGCAGGGAAAGGAGCGCTTAACACCTCTTCGCTTGAGTATTGGCGAGCAGCAGCGTGTGGCAGTTGTGCGGGCGCTCCTGCGTAAGCCCGCTTTAGTACTAGCTGATGAGCCAACGGCCAGTCTTGATAAGCATAATGGCGAGCTCGTTTTAGCGCTTTTACAAAGATTATGCCGCGAAAATCAAGCCATTTTACTGCTCAGCACCCATGATGAGGCTATTAAAAGCCATTTTGCTAAGCGTTATGATGTAAGGAGAGGCTGCTATGAATAAAACTTTACTTGTTTGGCGCTTGCTCATGGGCAAAAAGCTCCAAAATCTCCTCGTAACCTTGATTATGGCGCTAGGTATGGCACTGGCAGTAACCGTGCTACTGCTCTCGGAAGGGATGCACGCTGGCATGGTGCGTGCAGCACAGCCATTTCCCTTACTTATGGGCGCTAAGGGAAGCGCTAATCAGCTGGTGCTTAATAGCATCTTTTTAAAGGATCAGCCTGTAGGAAATATTGAATATGCAGAGCTGGAAAGGCTACGCCAATTGCCTAACGTGGAGCAGGCTATTCCTCTCGGCTTTGGTGATAATTATCGAGGCTTGCGTATTATTGGTACGGAAAAGGAGCTTTTCGAGCTAAAGCTGCTCGGCAAAGCGCAGGAGCAATGGCTCAAGCTGTCCAAAGGCAGATGCTTTACTAGCGAGCAGGAAGCGGTACTAGGCGCGGAGGCTGCTAGATTGAGCGGATTAAGCATTGGCGACACCTTTGCCTCCGTACATGGTCTCGTGGCCAACGCTAACAGCAAGGTGCATGAAGAGAAGTACGTGGTAGTGGGTATTTTAGAGCCTAGCCACGGACCTTATGATCAAGGTATCTTCGTTTCCATGCAGGGGATTTGGCATGCGCATGCACATGGGCACTCGGAAGGTGAGCACAAGGAGATAACCGCTGCTCTTATTAAGCCTACGGGTTATGCTGCAGCTATGCAGCTAGCAGCAAGCTATAGCAAAAATCACGAGGTACAGGTAGTTTTTCCTTCGAAAATTGTTATTCAGCTCTTTAGTATTTTAGGCAATGTGGAAAAGGTGCTGCAGCTTCTGAATTTTGCGGTGCTAGGCTTGGCCTTACTTATCATTGCAGGCTCTCTCTATTGGTTTGCACTCTGTAGCGCTCATCAACAGGCTGTAATGCGAGCTCTCGGTGCTACGGCAGGCCAAGTGCTAGGTATTTACTTTCGCCTAGGTATGTGCCTGGTAGTTACAGGTCTTACGCTAGGCGTTGCTCTGGGTCATGGGGTTTACTTTGGCCTCAGTAAGCTGCTCTTAAAAGGTGCGGGTCTGTATTTGCCTCAGCAAATATTACCTGTGGAGGGATATTTACTGGGGGGATTGCTTGCGCTCGGTGCTCTCTGCAGCTGGCTGCCCGCCTACTGGACGACTAAGCATACGGAAATCGTTGAGCAGCTGTAAGTGATAGCAAACTCTTAGTTTTTTCTTGACAAACCTTTCTTTTGCCCCTATACTAGGCATATAACTACATACACATTTTGAGAGTGAGTTTTAAAATTTAAGCTCATGAAGGGGTACACCACCACGGGTGTAGCTTCTTCATGAGCTTTTTTGTTTGTTTGCTATAAATCATAGTAGGTAAAAATTTATAAGCCTATGCTGTTTTTAGAAAAGTTTACTGCTTTATGTGGGAAGGAGAGAGGAAAAGCGATGATAATTAATGGCAAGAATGAGTCTTTAGAAAGAAATATGACTTTAGCTGAGCTCCTAGAACAGTTAGGTTACCGTCAAAACCTGGTAGCTGTAGAGCTTAATGGGCAGATTGTGAAGCGGGCTGAGTATGTTAGCACTATGATTACCGTTTCTGATAAGCTGGAAATCGTTAGCTTCGTAGGAGGTGGTTGATGTGGAAAAGGTATGTCAGGCGGAGCTTAATGACGCTCTGCACAAGGGTTTAACTGCAGAGCAGTGTGAACTCTTGCGTAGCGCCCATGTGGCGATTACAGGTCTTGGCGGATTAGGTAGCAATGTTGCTGTCTGGCTGGCGCGTATCGGTGTAGGCAAGCTGACGCTCATCGATTTTGATAAAGTAGAGCTCTCGAACCTCAATCGGCAGTACTATTTCCTGAGCGATGTGGGCAAATATAAGGCGGAGGCATTGCTTGAGCATCTTCGGCAAATTAATCCCTATGGTAAGTACGATTTACATGTGGCGAAGCTAAATGAGGATAACTTAGCTGCATTACTGGGCGAGGCGTCAATTATCTGTGAAGCCTTTGATAACCCTGAGAGTAAAGCTATGCTGGTAAATGCTGTGCTTAGCAAGTATCCTGAAAAGTATCTTGTAGCTGCGTCAGGTATTGCCGGCTTTGGCGCTAGAGATAATGTTAATGATTTGTCGATTCGCAAAATCAATAAGCATTTTTATCTTTGTGGCGATGGTGTGAGCGATTTTACCCAGTTACCTCTGTGTGGAGCGAGGGTAGGAATTTGCGCTGCGCAGCAGGCACTGATTATTGCGCGGATAATTTTGGGACTGGATGCTTAAATAAAAAAGTTAATGCTTTTTTATAGCGGAACTACCGAGGACTATGATGATTATTTCTAAATAAAAGCTATGGAGGGTAAAGAAATGACAATGAATGACAAGGCTAATACTAAGGATAAGTTAATTATCGGCGGGCATAAGTTTTCTTCTCGCTTTATACTAGGCTCGGGCAAATACTCCCTTGAGCTCATTAAAGCAGCAGTGGAGGAGGCTGGCGCTGGGATTTTAACACTAGCTTTGCGTCGCGCAAACGGAGGAGAGCTGGCTAATATTTTGGATTATGTGCCGAAGCACGTGACGCTTTTGCCTAATACTTCGGGAGCTCGCACTGCGGACGAGGCAGTGCGCATAGCTAGACTCGCACGCGAGATCTGCCAAACGGATTTTGTAAAAATAGAGGTGATTCGCGATAGCAAGTACCTTCTGCCTGACAATTACGAGACTATTAAGGCTACGGAGGTTCTTGCTAAAGAGGGCTTTGTGGTGATGCCCTACATGTATCCTGACCTGCAGGTAGCACGCGATTTGCGGGATGCAGGTGCGGCCTGCATTATGCCGCTTGCTGCACCCATCGGCAGTAACAAGGGCCTTGCAACGCGTGACTTTATCAAAATTTTAATCGACGAAATTGACCTGCCGATTATTGTTGACGCAGGTATTGGCCGTCCTTCCCAAGCCTGTGAGGCTATGGAGCTGGGCGCTGCCGCAATTATGGCAAATACGGCCATCGCTACGGCGGGGGATATTACCCTCATGGCGCATGCCTTCAAGGATGCCATTAATGCCGGTCGCACGGCTTACTTGGCAGGGTTAGGCGCAGTGCGACCTGGTTTAGGAGCTAGCGCCTCCTCACCGTTGACAGGCTTCTTGCGTGATTAAGGAGGGAGGTTTAGCAGATGATGGTTGAAAATAAAAATCAGCAGGAGCAAGCTGCTGACACTGCATGTAGTTCTTGCCCTAAGGAGCAGGACGGCTTCTTCAACGAGAGTATTTATAGCGAGCAGGCTGCAAGCTTTAGCATGGGTGAGCTCACCGACCATATGGCCTATCAGGAAGGCATGGAGGTACTGGATTCCGATTTACTGGAGCAGGTAACGCAGGCTCGAGAAGCATACGATTATCATAGCTTCACGACTCAGGATATTCGCTTAGCTCTGGAGCATGAGCAGCGTACACCACGCGATTTTGCCGCGTTGCTTTCTCCTGCAGCATTGCCATTTCTCGAGGAGATTGCGCAAAAGGCACAGGTGGAGCGGCAGCGCTATTTTGGTAATAACGTGCTATTTTTCACGCCGCTTTATATTGCCAATTACTGTGAAAACTACTGCATTTACTGTGGCTTCAATCGCTATAATAAAATTCATCGCGCGCGGTTAAATAGTGAGCAAATCATGGCTGAAATGGAAAATATCGCCAAAACCGGCATGCAAGAAATTCTGATTCTTACAGGTGAAAGCCGCAAAATGAGTGATATTCACTACATTGGTGAGGCTTGCAAGCTGGCACGTCAGTATTTCAAAGTAGTGGGCGTAGAGATTTATCCTGTAAATAGTGATGAATATGCTTATTTACATGAGTGCGGCGTGGATTATGTGACTGTTTTTCAAGAGACCTATAATAGCGACAAATATGGACAGCTACACCTCGCTGGGCATAAGCGTGTTTTCCCTTATCGTTTCTATGCACAGGAACGTGCACTGCGAGGAGGTATGCGCGGTGTGGGCTTTGCAGCGCTCTTGGGACTTGATGATTTTCGCAAGGATGCCTTTGCTACGGGTATGCATGCCTATCTTTTGCAGAAAAAGTATCCTCATGCGGAAATCGCCTTTTCCTGTCCTCGTTTACGGCCGATAATTAACAATGACAAAATTAAACCGCTGGATGTACACGAGGCACAGCTTTTACAGGTGGTATGTGCATATCGCCTTTTTATGACCTTTGCTTCGATAACTGTTTCCAGTCGTGAATGTGCGCGTGTGCGCGATAATTTGATGCAAATTTGTGCTAATAAAATTTCGGCAGGCGTGAATACTGGTATTGGCGGACATAGCCAAAAGCAGGAGCTGGGCGATGAGCAATTTGAAATCGACGATAATCGCTCTCTAGAAGAGATTTATGCAGCCTTAGAGCAAAAGGGCCTGCAGCCTGTCATGGCGGAGTATGTCTATGTTTGAGGAGAGTAAAAATTCTTTGTGTGCAGGTGCTTATTTTACACAGGTTAAGCCATTAGGTAGCTTTGAACTCATTGCTGTGACGGATAGTAAATCGTGCTCGAGGACTCTTTGGGAGCAGGCGCAACGCATTGCTGCATATGAGCATAAGCCAACTAAGCTTATCCTGCGGGCGAAGGAGCTCAGCGAAGGTGAGTATGTTGCTTTGGTGAAGCAGGTTTTACCTATTTGTAGGGAGCAGGGAGTGGAGCTCGTGTTGCATACGCATTGGCGTTTAGCTCTGCAGCTTGGCTTAAGCAAGGTGCAGCTGCCTCTGCCGCTTTTGGCTAGTACAGATGCTGACTTCAAAGGTAGCAAGCTAAAAATTATGACCTCCGTGCATAGCATTACTGAGGCACAGCAGGCGTTGCAGCTGGGGGCAGAGGCTCTCGTTGCTGGGCATATTTATGCTACGGATTGTAAGCGTGGCTTAGCTCCGCGTGGTTTGGAATTTTTGCGTAGCATTTGTGCTAAAAGCCAGAATTTCACAAAAGCAAAGCATCAGCTAGCAGTACCTGTGTACGCGATTGGTGGCATTAAGTTTAGCTACGAGCAATGGGAAGCAATAAAAAATGCAGGCGCCAGCGGTGCCTGCATTATGTCGGGATATATGAAAATATAATATTGTGCGAAAGCAGCTCCCGTTTAAGGAGCTGCTTTTTGCTTGTCTTGAGTAAAATGCTTCGTGGAAGTGGGCGATTTTTGGCTGAGTTATAGCTCTAAAATATTGCCAACGGCTAGGTAATATAGCCTCGTCATGCGCTCTTTAAGATAAGCGTATTGAGCTAGGCCTGTGCAATGGCAGGTGTAGTACGTGCATTTGTTAGCTTCAAGTAGAGCCGCCGCCTCGTCAAGCGCTTTTCTGTCCCGCGCAATCTGTGCGGGCGTAGCGTTTGGGTCGATGCTATTGTCAACGAGGAGTTTCATAAAGTGGAAACCACCGATGCAAATATCAGGAGTAAGCCATTCCATAAGATTTAAGATACCCTTATGGGAGCAACCGCTGAGGAGCACTTTTTTGCTTGTGTCTTGCTCGGTAATGAGTAGATATTGTTCATGACGAAAATCGTCTGGTACGAGCTTATCGTCCTCTAGCATATTAAGGCCGAAGCTTTCAATTGCGTGCTGCGCATGGCAATTATTACAGCTCAACAGTTCTAATTCGTCATCAATTTTTAGTACGTCGTCTACCATGATAAAGCGACCCGTAGCTGCGAGTGCGGCGGGAATACTGATTTCGCGCTCACTGCCTGCAAAGTGGCGCGCAAAGCCATAGCGACTGATATAAATAGGAGCCTTGCTATTAATTTCGATAAATTTTGCTAAACCACCGCCGTGGTCGTTGTGTCCGTGGGAGATAACGCAGATGTCAACGTCAGCTAGATCCACCCCTAATTTGGCAGCATTATCGGCGAAGGCAGCGCTGCCGCCAGTGTCAAAAAGAATTTTATGCAGCTTTGTTTCAACATATAGACTTAAGCCGTGTTCGCAGGCAAGGTCATCACAGCTGGTTGTATTTTCCATTAAGGTAATAATTTTCATATGTATTCACTCCATTGTTAAAGAAGATTTTCTAGAGAAGGGTAGTATGAGCTTCCTAATGTTATTAAGATGCTAGAAAAGCGGTATTCGGTTTGGCTATTCTTATTATATATTTTTATTGTCTGAATAACAATAGTTTTTCTTGTAAGCAAGTGTAGAGGGACTTTTTACTTGGCTTTGAGTTAAATATGACATAAACAGAACTTGTTTGTTTGCAAACAGTTTATAGTATAAAAATGTGATGTTCGTCCGTTAAAAATGTTTAATTTATGCATGAGTTTGCATAATGATAAAAAGCAAGAAAATTTGTGTAACTTATGTTTACTCAGTATCGTTGCCTCTGATATAGTGTTCTTAATATAGTTTGTATATATTATGGACTATATTAAAATCCATTATAAAGGAGGCGTATTATGAGTACTAACAACTCAACGCAACATGTTCAACTTTCTTTAGCTGACCCGACTCCGCTGGGTCTGTTTGGCCTTGCAGTAGTGACCATGGTGGCTTCTGCACAAAAAATGGGAATCGTAGCCGATGTATCCTGGGTGCTGCCCTGGGCGCTGTTCTGTGGTTCCTTCGCCCAAATTTTAGCGGGCATTCTCGACTATTGTCACAAGAATATTTTTGGTGGCACTATTTTTTGCGCATTTGGTTTCTTCTGGTCCGCTGTGGGTATGAGCTGGATGATTAAAGGTGGTACTTTTGGTGCTGCTCTGGCTGGGGGAGTTGATGCTAAAGCAATAGGTTTTGCTTTCTTCGCATATTTTCTGTTTGCTTGCATTGGTACCATCGCTGCCTCTTCTGCAAATTTATTCCTTTTTGTCGATATGGTATTAATTGATGTGCTACTGATTTGCTTGGCGTTGGATGCTTGGGGAATTGGTGGTCATGCTCCTCATGCCATTGCTGCTTATGCAGAGATGAGCATTTCTCTGCTCTCTCTCTATGGTGCAGGCGCAGCCTTTTTGAATAATTTCTACGGCCGCACCTTCTGGCCCATGGGTAAGCCTGTCAATAATTGGAAACAATAATGTAATTGATAAAGAACCCCCAACTTCGGTGAATATGAAGCTGGGGGTTTTGTATTGGGTAAAGCTGTAGGTGTAACCGCCAAAAAATGCGCTTATCAGAATAATGTGATAGCGGTTTCGTATTTTCTCGCCGAGCTTAGGGGGACTACAAATATCCTCGTGAAAGAGGTATAATAATATTAGAAAAATTATTAGTGAAGTTTAATAAAAGGCTTTGAGTAAGCGAAGGAGTTGAAGTGCATGCCTCTTAAAATCGTGCGAAATAATATTATAAATGTCAAAGCGGATGCCATTGTGAATACTGCTAATCCTTATCCTGTGGTGGGTAGTGGCGTAGATACTGCTATTTATGAAGCTGCAGGTAGGGAGGAGCTACTCGCTGCGCGCAAGGCTATTGGCGAGATTCCACCGGGACAGGCGGCTGTGACGAGTGCTTTCAAGTTAAACGCGAAATATATTATTCATGCGGTTAGTCCTATTTGGCGCGGTGGGCATAGCCAGGAACGGATGCTCTTGAAAAGCACGTACGAAAACATTATGCGTCTAGCGCTAGAGCACGGCTGTAAAAGTGTGGCGATGCCCCTACTAGCTACGGGCAATAACCATTTTCCTAAGGGGATGTCTCTCGAGCTGGCACAGCAGGTTGCTGAAAAATATATTTATCAAGAGGACGATTTCACTGTATATATCGTCGTTTACGATAGGGCTTCCTTTAGTGTCGCTAGTGAAAAGTTCCACGATATTGAAAGCTATATTGATGAACATTATGTAGGACGCAGACATTTTAGCTGCTTTAGCAAGGATTTTGGGGATTTTGCTGAAGATGAGGATAGAAGTGTTCATAGGGAGCAAATATTTGCTAATATTTGTTACGATGCGTTAGAATTGCAGCCGGAGCCTCCGATTGCTGCCAAAAAGGTCTATAGCAAATGGCCTGAATTCAACGATGCTGATAAGCTGGAGACCTTTTCTGACAAGCTATTTGCGCTTATTGTCAAAAAAGGCTATGATGATGCCGACGTTTATAAAAACTCTAATATCGACCGCAGGCTCTTTAGCAAGCTGCGTGGAAAAAGCTACAAGCCTAGCAAAAAGACGGTGCTCGCGTTGACTATGGGCTTGAAGCTCAATGTGGACGAGGCGACTGATCTTATGAAATATGCAGGCTTTGCTTTTGCTCCGGGCAGCATCACCGATTTGGCAGTGCTTTATTGTCTGGAAACTGGCAAATATAATGTCGTCGAGCTAAATATTTTCCTCGTGGATCATGGAGAGGCTCCATTGAACTAGGGAATACTAATTGTCGCTTGGCAGGCGACCAATAGAAGAGCCTCTTTTGCTATAATGAACTCAACAAAAGCAAAGGAGGCTTTAAATTATGGAAAACAAGGTAACTGAAATCGTATTCGTAATTGATCGTAGCGGCTCCATGACTGGCTTAGAAAGTGATACTATCGGTGGCTATAACAGCTTTCTAAATAAGCAAAAACAGGGCGAGGGTGAGGCTCTCATCTCTACCGTTCTCTTTGACCACGAGATGCTTGTCCTGCATGACCGCGTGAATATCAAGGATGTCGAGCTGTTGACGGATGCGGACTACGAGCCACGTGGTTGTACAGCTCTCTTAGATGCAGTGGGCGGTGCAATCCATCACATTGGTAATGTGCATAAATACGCACGTAAGGAGGATGTGCCTGCAAAGACCATTTTCGTCATCATTACGGATGGCATGGAAAATGCTAGCAAAAGATATAGCTACAAAAGAGTACAGCAGATGATTGAGCGCCAAAAGGAAAGATATGGTTGGGAGTTCGTCTTCCTGGGCGCTAATATGGATGCGGCGAAGGAGGCAGGTCACTTTGGCATTAGCGCTAAGCGAGCTATGACCTATAGAAATGATAGTCGTGGCGTAAAAAATAACTACGAAGAGCTGAGTCAGATGATGTTCTGCGTACGCAGCTGTGCCGCTGCACCCTGCGCTAGCATGGACGATGAGAGCATGGACAAGGCGTTCACCCAGATGAAGGAGCGCATCGAAAGCGACGCAAAAAAACGCAGTAAATAAGACCTCATAAAATAAAACAAGGCTAAAATGCGACGTAATCGTATTTTAGCCTTGTTTTATGCTTATGTGATGATGTTTAAAATTGTAAATAGATAAACATAGCTACCTGCACTAGAAAAATGAGTGGCACGCCTAGCTTAAATTTCCAGTGCAGCGTTTTATGGCGAAAAATCTGCATAGCAAAATAAGCGCCTACGCTACCGCCTAAGCCTGCAAGGGCGAGGAGTATGATTTCGGGCACGCGCCAGCTGTGGAGCTTGGCAAATAGCTTGTCAGCGCCGTAGATAACAGCTGTGAGGATATTTATGATAATGAGGCAGGATAGGAGATTTGACATGGTATGCTCCTTCTCTTCACTCTACCTTAATGAGGTTGCTGATATAGGGGCGCTTGCCATCTAGCACGTCCTTATAAAAGCCCTGCTTCCAGTCGATATACGCCATGCTTTCCTGAAGCTTTTTTATCTCTTCTTGAAGGTCGGCTTGCTTACGTTTTAGTATTTCCTGACGCTGAGGAATACTCTTAGGACCCTCTAGGCAGAGTGCCACATACTCCTTCATTTCTTCAATGGACATGCCGCAACGTTTTAGACAATTTAAATCCTTGATCCATTTTACCGTCGCATCATCGAAATAGCGACGGTTATTTTTATCCCTGAGCACATTCGGTACGAGTCCCTCGTTACAGTAGAATTTAAGTGTTTGGTAGGTTAGACCTGTTTCACGGCATGCTTGCATCATGGTATACATGAAAATACCTCCTTAAATTTTTTGCAGAAAGTACTTGACCGATTGTAACTATCGGTTGTTATACTGCAATTGTAGCTTAGAAGTGACAGGTTGTCAAATCTATAATTCGTAATGATTAAGTATTAACTAAAAATCAAGTAGCTGTTTTAGAAGGAGGCTAAACAATGCAATATGTAACCTTATCCAATGGAGTAAAAATGCCGCAGCTAGGCTATGGCGTGTATCAAGTGAGCAAGGAGGAATGCGAGCGCTGCGTACTGGATGCAATCGAAGTGGGTTATCGCGCCATCGACACAGCACAAAGCTATTTTAACGAGGCTGAAGTCGGCGCTGCACTGCAAAAATCTGGCCTTGCACGCGAGGAGATTTTTCTTACTACTAAGGTGTGGATTGAAAATTATGGCTATGAAAAGGCCAAAGCATCCGTGCTGAAATCCATGGAAAAGCTGCAAACAGAATATCTTGATCTGGTGCTTTTACATCAGCCGTTTGCCGATTATTATGGGGCTTATCGTGCGCTGGAAGACTTGTACGAAGAGGGCAAGCTGCGTGCCATTGGCATCTCCAACTTTTATCCTGATAGAGTAGTGGACCTTGCCTCTTTCTGTAGAATTAAACCAATGGTTAATCAGATTGAAACGCATCCTCTGCAGCAACAAATAGTTGCCCAGCAATGGCTGGAAAAATATAATATTGTGCACGAATCCTGGGCGCCCTTTGGCGAAGGTCGTGGTAATATGTTCACTAATCCGGTTTTGCAAAGCATAGGTTATAAATATGGTAAAAGCGTCGCTCAGGTTATTTTGCGTTGGCAGCTGCAAAGAGGCATTGTTGTAATTCCTAAATCTACGCATAAAGAGCGCATGCAGGAGAACCTTAATGTTTTTGATTTTGAGCTGACGCTGGAGGATATGCAGCAAATTGCAGCCTTAGATACTGCAACTAGTGCCTTTTTCTCTCATCAGGACCCAGCTATGGTGGAGTGGTTCGTGCAAATGGTGGAAGAACGCAAGGGTAAATGCTGAAATTCTATTTCCTTGACAATAGCTTTAAGCAGTGGTATTATGAGCAGATATCGTAAATGAAAGAAGTGTTAATATGGACATGCTGAGCGGTAGTCTGTGGGATAAAATCTTGAAATTTGCGCTGCCTGTGGCGCTAACAGTCGTACTGGAGCAAATGTTTAACGCGGTGGATATTGCGGTATTAGGCAATTATTCTGCTGTTCAAACAGTATCTGTAGCAGCGGTCGGCACCAATATTTCGATTGTGGGCTTTTTAGTCATGCTGGGCTTTGGTATTTCTATGGGTTCTAATGTTGTGATAGCACAGTCTATTGGTAGAAAGGACCTTGAGAACGTCAAGCGCGCTGTGCATACTTCTGCTCTTTTTGCAGTGTTTGGCGGCGTGCTTTTGAGTCTGGTAGGCTTTGCGCTGTCAGGACTGGTACTGGGTATGATGAGCCTGCCCCAAGAGGTCTATGAGCTGGCAGTAAGCTACCTACGAACATATCTTTTAGGAGTTCCTATTGTTTTTGTTTATCTGCTCTCAGCTTCTATATTTCGTAGCATTGGCCAGACAAAGCTGCCTTTGCTGGCGCTAGTTGTTGCTAACGTGGTCAATCTTGTCTTGGATCTTGTTTTTGTAGTTGTACTGCATTGGGATGTTATGGGCGTAGCCCTTGCAACTGTACTGGCTAATCTAACTAGCGCACTTATTTTAGTTAGACTACTCATGCAAAGAAATGATGCCTTAAAGCTTTCACTGCACAATTTGCAGCTGGACAAGGAATGTTTGAAGGAGATTTTGCATATCGGTGTACCTACAGGTATTCAGAATGCTGTTTTTTCTGTGGCTAATGTCGTAATTCAGGGGGCAATTAATAGCTTGGGTACGATTGTTATCGCTGCTTCTAGTGCCGCATTCCCTATCGAGCTCTTTGCTTACTCCGTATTTAGCTCCTTTAGTCAAGCCTGTACGACTTTTGTAGGACAGAACTATGGTGCACGACAGCTGGACCGGTGCAAGAAAATCTTGAAGCTTTGCCTTTTGGAGAACGCGATTGCCACAGCTTTAGCTGTGCTTTTAGTATTGACTACAGGCAAGGCTATCTTGCGGTTTATAAATGACACGCCCGAGGTTGTAGAGATAGGCTATCAGAGGCTGGTAATAGTATTTTCCGCTTATGCCTTTAGTCTGACCTACGACACGATATCGGGTTATTTACGTGGCTTTGGCTTCTCCTTCTTGCCTTCGCTGCTGACGATTATTGGCGTCTGCGGCGTGCGCTTGTACTGGGTTTTCTTTGTCTTCCCCTATGTAAGAACCTTTGAAAATATCATGCTTGTGTACCCTGTAAGTCTAGGTATTACAGCAGCGTTAGTTATTGGTGCACTGTGGTGGATTAGGCCGACGAAGCGTTGCGCGTAAGTTTATATAAAAAGTGAATTGTTTATCCTCTAGCTGAGTAACTGCGGCTAGAGGATTTTTCTTATCTACAAAAATTCACTTGACATTCGGTATATGAGCTAATATAGTGGATACAAATGGGATGAATAATACTTGAGGAGCAATATACATGGATAACTTAGTAATAAAATCAGCTCGGGAAAAATATCTACAGCTTTTAGCTAATTTACGTGAGCTAAAATGCGTGATGGTAGCCTTTAGCGGGGGCGTGGATTCAACGTTTCTGCTTTATGCAGCAAAAGAGGCTTTAGGCGAGCAGGCGCTGGCGATTACAGCGCGCTCAGGCGTAGTACCTGCGCGGGACGTGGCTGAGGGAGCACAATTTTGTGAGGAGCATAGTATAAAGCAGCTTTATTTCGACTTTGATGAGCTTGCCGTGCCTGGCTTTGCAGAGAATCCGCCTGACCGTTGCTATATCTGTAAGCGTACACTGTTTAGCAATTTCCTGCGAATTGCTAAGACTTCGGGAGCAGTGCTCTGCGAGGGTTCGAATATGGACGATTTAGGCGACTATCGCCCAGGGCTTAGGGCATTGCGCGAGCTAGAGGTACACAGCCCTTTGCAGCAGGCCGGCTTGACTAAGGCGGAGATTCGCGCATTATCCAAGGAGTTAGGCTTACCGACGTGGGCTAAGCCTAGCTTTGCGTGTCTAGCATCACGCTTTGCGTATGGTGAACGCATTACGGCGGCAAAGCTTAAGGCAGTAGAGCAGGCGGAGCAGCAGCTACTGGACTTGGGCTTTACGCAGTTTCGTGTGCGTGTACATGGTAGTGAGGAGCAGGGATTACTGGCGCGCATAGAGGTGTTACCCGAGCAGCTTCGGTTAGTGTTCGCAGATGGTGTACATGAGCAAATTCTTACTCGTTTTAAGGAGTTGGGCTTTAGCTACGTTACTCTCGATTTGCAGGGCTATCGAACGGGAAGCATGAACGAGGTGCTTTAAGAGCTATAACTTCTGAGATTTTAGATCATTTTTTGAGGTGTCGTTATGACAGTCTATACTTGTGAATATCAATCGCCGCTCGCTAAAATTACAATTGCTAGCGATGGCGAGGCTATTATCGGACTTTGGTTTGAGGGGCAAAAATATTTTGCCCAAACGCTTCCTCCAAAGACCGAGCAAAAAGAAATACCTGTATTTTCTGAAGCAAAGCGTTGGCTGGATGTGTATTTTTCTGGGCAAGAGCCAGATTTTTTACCTCCGCTACGCTATAATTTTACGCCGTTTCGTAATTTAGTCTGCGATATCATGCTTACCATACCCTATGGTAAAACTATGACTTATGGCGAAATTGCTGTTGAGGTTGCAAAAAGGCAGGGTGTTAGCAAAATGTCAGCTCAAGCAGTGGGTGGTGCTGTGGGGCACAATCCGATTACGCTGATGATTCCCTGTCATCGCGTAGTGGGAACAAGCGGTAGCCTTACTGGCTATGCGGGCGGAATTGGGCTCAAAGTAAAGTTGTTAGAGTTAGAGCAGGTAGACATGGGTAGCTTTTTTGTGCCGAAGAAGGGAACGGCATTGTAAAGTAGTTTATACAACAAAAAAATTATCCCCCGACTGTGCAGCGCACGGCCGGGGGAGTTTTTTGTTTGTATTAAGTTATACTAAGCAATTCGATTTCACAGTTAGTTGCATTTTAACTACTTACTGAGCTTCAACTCGTCAAACTGCTTGCCATCAGGTAGAAAAGCTTTGAAAACCAAGCTCTTCTCATCTACCTGCATGGTCATATAGTTCGCAGTTTCGGGCTGCGGAGCGCGAGCTGCATCCCACTCAAAATCGCCCCAAAGCTTAGGATAGCGAACATTTCCTGCGACACCGGTGAGAATGTAGGTTATGCCCTCCTTCGCAGGCTTAAAATCGCGCAGGGGCACACGCCTACGATAGGTATGTAAGTGAGCACTAAGCACTGCATCTACCTTATATTTTTCGTAGATGGGCATGAGCTGCTTGCTGTAGTCTTGGAACCAAGTGCTGCGTTCAGGTCTACCTGATTCTTTGCTAAAAGCGTACATGAAAATGTCTCGATGCTGCAGTATTATTTTCCAACGCGCCTTGCTTTGAGCTAAATCCTGCTCCAACCAGAGCAATTCATCTGCCAGTAAATTGCTCTGCCAAGCCTTAACCTCGGGGAAATTCGTATCCAAGACAGTAAAGTGCACTGGTCCATAATCAAAGCTGTAAAATTGGTGCTTATATTGCTCTAGACCATTATTGGGAACATGGAAAAGATTCACATAGCTAATTGGTGGCGTTACCTTCCACTCCAGACTATAGGCCTCATGATTACCAATAACAGGAGCAAAGGCCAAGTCGGCGCTAAAGGGCTCCACACTACCGAACCAAGCACGCCATTGGCTAGCGTCCTGACCATTGTCCACAAGGTCACCCATGTTTACAAAAAGCTTGGCCTCGCTATGACGCTTATACGCGCTGCGCACTAGCTCCTGCCAACCGCTATAATCACTGCTCTGAGAGTCGGGAAAAATCAGAACCGTAAAACCCTCGCCATTATCCATATGTAGCTTATGCCATGCGCCTTTATTCTTAGCTGTAGTTATGCGATATTCATAATCTGCGCCACGATCTAGATTTGACAGACTTACCTTATATTGAATATAACTGGCCTTCTTTTCGCTAAAGGATACATTCTCTGCCATTACACGCGTAGTGGCATCACTGCCTTGCTTGCGATACTCGAGCGTATACTCCTGCTGCACATCACTTTGCCACATAATGGTGCGCGCTGTTTTATTATCAGCAGCTACAATTTGGCGCACATATTTGATACTAATGTCACTATCACTACCTGCTTCGGCACTTGTTTTAGTAGTAGAGCCACAGCCTGTTAAGATGTTTGCTAAGAGTATGGATAGCAAGCACAGTAGCACCAGCTGCTTTTGTAAGTTACTCATATTCCCTCCATGAAAGTCTGCGAATTCACTTCAAAGTTAATTTCCAATAGCTTTTTATTTAATATTAAACGCTTGAGTGCGCTCTAAGTCAAGCAGATTTAACTAAAACTCTGCATAATAGCAAGCTAGTTTCATAGAGAATAATCATCGGCATAGCTAAAAGGCTCTGCGTAATAATATCTGGTGTGGGCGTGATAAAGGCAGCAATGATGAAGGCTGCAAGAATCACATGCCGATGATAGCCCTGCAGCTTGCGCACATTGATAATACGCAGCTGCGCTAGCGCTAAAACGACGAAGGGAATATCAAAAACGAAGCCGAAGGGCACGACTAGCATTAACATGAGATCTAAATAGGCTTCCATGGAAATCATGGGTGCAACCCTGCCAGCCGCAAAGCCAAGGAAAAATTCTAGTGCTCGCGGGAAAACAAAATAATAGGAAAAGGCCATGCCGCTAAAACAAGCAAGCACTGCCGTAGGCAGAGCGAAAATTACAAAGCTCTTTTCTCGTGATGTTAATGCAGGTTGAACAAAGCTATAGAACTCGTAAGAAATAATAGGTGAGCTCAAAAGTAAGCCACTCAAAAAGGTTACCTTCATGTAAATCATAAAGGCTTCAGCAGGACGCATATAATAAAGCTGTCCTACTTCCTGCGTTAGCAAGGCAATGACGTTTTCAATAAAGTAAAAGCTAAATGCTATGCCCAGGATTAGCGCTGTAGTACAGATAAGCAAGCACCTGCGCAGCTGGCGCAAATGCTCGCTTACGGGCAAATCCTTATCTATTTCCTGCTGCCAGGGCTCTAAAAAATCCTTATTTACTGTCGCTTCCATTGCTTTTTACTTCTGCAATAGCTGCAGACTCCATGGCTTTAATAGGCTCTTCCGTATTCAGAGCAGTTTTAAACTCGCGCATGCTTTTGCCAATAGCCTTGCCAACATCGGGTAGCTTGCCAGGACCAAAGAATACTAGACCAATTACAAGAATAAGCATTAATTCGGGTAAACCAAGACCTAACATAGTATGTACCTCCATTTCAAACATTAAGCTTTACTTTTATTTTTCCAGACACAAAGACCTAAAAATGCAGTAACTGCTACACTACTTACGCAGCTTCCTGCGCAAGCTCCACACACTCCCGTACACCCAGGCAAGACTTGCTGAGCTGTGTTGGCAAAAGGAAGAGCAGTTACTAGCTGAGTAGTACTAAGTAAATTCCCGCTCAAGACAGAGCCTGCAGCACCTGCTCCCCATAGTGAGTCATGAGTTAACTTACTCATCTTGCGCCTCCTTAGCGATATTGCTTCCATATTTAATAGCCCGCATGGGGCAATTATGCTGACATTGACCGCAGGTTATGCAGAGCTGGTGTGTAATTACAGCTTTTTTCTCTGTGATGCTGATTGCGCGCATAGGGCAGGAACGTACACATTTACCGCAGCCAATGCAAAGATTCTTCTCCACCTTCATTGCGAAGGTACCAGGTAAGTATTTACCAAGATAATGAAATAGCGAGCAATACGTTCCTACAGGACAGAGCATTTGGCAATATCCCCTACCTCCTATAGCAAAGAGCCCCAGCAAAATATTTGCCAAAATAAAGGTTGCTGCTAGGGAGAGCATATTGTTTAAAATATGCCCCAGGAGAAAATAGTTAATGAAAATCTCCAGCGCATAATAATTACAATAGATGCAAGGGGTAGCAAAACCGAGCCATACAGAAGCAAGAAAGCCTGCAAAAAAACCGTATCTTAAAGGCAGTACTGGCACAAGCTTAGACCAATCCAGCTTATACTTAGCAGGCAGAATGCTTCCTAAAAGCTCACTAAAGCCACCTGCCGGGCAGAGCCTGCCGCAGAAAAGGGGACCGAACCACAGAGATGTAACTGCTAAAAGCAGGCAGAAAAATAAGGAATTAGGCCCTGCCTCCCGCCAACCTACGGTCAAAAGATTGGTCAGAGGAATGCGGGCGCAGGGTACGTGGATGGAAGCAAAGCCTGTTTCAAAAAGAAAATTACTCGTTAGCCTTTGAAAGCACATAAAGGGCTCGTAAAAAAGAAGAAAGCCCAGAAAATAGCCAACTAGGCGTTGCAGAATCCAACCCATTTTTACAGACCTAATTGCTTAATCCAGTCAACAGCTTCCTTTTGCGCACTGCGAGCACTGCTACCAGCAAGGCACAGGTAGGGACCTACGTTAGCGCCTGTTGCATATTTGCGGAAGTCGCTGTCGCAGCGCTGTTCGCCGCCACCACCATGGGTGAAGAAGGGAGCAACCTTTTTACCATGCCATTTATAGCTTTCGAGGAAGGTTACTACAGGCATGGGTAGGCTGCCCCACCAGTTAGGATAGCCTACGAGGACGTAATCATACTCCTCGAATTTAGGAATCTTCGTTTTAATAGCAGGGCGAGCATTGCTCAGTTGCTCCTGCTTAGCCCTAGCTACGCAAACAGAATATGTTTCAGAATAAGGGTTTTCAGGAACGATTGGAACTAAGTCACCGCCCAATTGCTTGTGCAGCTCCTCAGCCAGAGCCTTAGTATTACCGCTCCAAGAAAAGTAGGTAATGAGAATTTTTTTACCGTTTTTCGTATCCATAACTTGCGCTTCGCCTCCATTTGTGTTGGTCTCGGGAGCTGCTTGGGTAGTATTATTGCTAGAACCACAGCCCAAAGTAAGTGCAGCCAAGCTCAGAATGCTCAGCGCGCTGCTTTTTAAAAAGTCACGACGTTTCATAAATAATCCCTCCAGTAAAAATAATTAGAAGAATATGGTTAGTAGTTTTTCTACTTGCCTTGATTATAAATAAGCAAGAGCATTATGTCTAATACTTAAATTATGGGCGCTATCCATGCTTAAAAAGCATATGTAGCTTAGATAAGTAAAAAATCACTATTAAACATATTACCTACTACGCACAGTATAGCAACCGATAGTTACAATCGGTCAAGATGTTTTTATTAAAAAACACACAAAAAACTGCCACCCATACGGATGGCAGCAGTTAGAAATTAGCGCAACTTACTTTTCTTCTAGGAAGCTTCGCGCGAAGGCTATAAATTTTTGCACGGTTAGAGACTGGCGAATATCGCGGCGCCACGCAAGAAAAACTTGACTTTGCATAGCAGGAGTAAGCGCTCTAAAGCAAAGGTTGGTGTTAAGCCGAGCAGGAATCTCTACAGTTATAGCATAGTAATTATTGCGCTCTACCAAAAGCTCCACATTGCAAAGCAGATTACAGGTGCCGACAATGTGAATCTGGGCAATATAGCTGCTGAGCCAGTTTAAGATGGAGCTGCGCAGGTTCAAGCGAGAGGGAAGTACTACCTGCTTATGCACTAAATCCTCAGGCGCAATGCTAGCATAAGAGGCTAGCTCAGCATCCTTGCGCATGAGAATACCTAATACCTCTGGTTGTGGAAGCTTAAGGAAATTATAATTTGTCATATCAATCGGCTCTTGAAGAAGCGCAATATCTAGTAAGCCCTGCTCCATTTTCTCTTTAATTACGTCGGTAGTATTCGTAAATAAATCAAAGGAAACATCAGGAAATTGCTTTTGAAAACCGGCAATAATATCGGCCAAGGTATTCACGGCGTTAATTTCACCTGCTCCAAAGGCGATATTGCCACTTAAATTGCTTTCTTGATCTCGCAGGTCCAGCTCTGTTTTTTCCACCATTTCGAGAATATCCTGTGCGCGATGTACCAAAAGATTACCTGCAGGCGTAAGAGAGAGCTTGTGCTGAGCGCGTTCGAAAAGTTGCACGCCGAGCTCTTCCTCTAGCTGCATCAGCTGCCGACTTAGCGTGGGCTGAGTGATATGTAAAAGTTCAGCCGCACGGGTAATGTTCTGCTCCCGTGCTACCGTAAGAAAATAGGTCAGAATGCGAAAATTCATGGCGCTAAACTCCTTTTTACGATATTTCTCTTTTGATTATAGCATAATTACTTAGCATTGCAAGAGAATAATAATGCTTTTTAGGCATCATTGTTTCCCGTAATCTAAGTATTAGACAGTAGCTGTACCCTTAAGTATAATCAAATTATGCAGATGGTTTCTGCATCAAAGGTAAGATAAGATGTTCTAAATAAGGAGTGAAATATTATGCAAGAAAAATTTTCTACAATCTTTCCCATGGGCGAGAAAAATGACGCTTATGCCAAGTATTTCGTAGGTCAAAGCTATCTTAAGATACTCTCTTTAGAGCAGGTGGTGGTAGCAAACGTAACCTTTGAACCTGGATGTCGCAATAATTGGCATATCCATCATGCGGACGAGGGCGGCGGTCAAATTTTAATTGTTACTGGCGGCGAAGGTTATTACCAGGAATGGGGCAAAACTCCTCGCGCTTTAAAAGTTGGCGATGTTGTAAATATTCAGCCTGAAGTAAAGCATTGGCATGGTGCTGCTCCGCATAGTTGGTTTGCTCATTTAGCTATTGAGGTTCCTGGTAAGAATAACAGCAATGAATGGTGCGAGCCCGTGGATGAGAAAGAATATACTAAGTTAAAATAGATTTTTAAAAAGCTAAAAAAACTCCCCCGGCTAGGCGCTGCACAGTCGGGGGAGTTTTTCTCTTATGGTGTTTTTGTAGCGCGTTCGCGGTGCGCCCAGCCGTTATGTTACTACTAGCTTAGAAGCCAGCAGTAATGGTGCCTTTGAAATGGTCCTCGATGAACTTTTTGTTTTCAGCGGATTGATAAATTTTCTTCAGCTGAGCAATGCGAGGATCGTTAGCGTTAGCTTTGGTAGTAACAAAAATGTTCAGGAACGGGTTGTCAGGACGTTCGATTAAGAGGGAGTCCTTGGAGGGGTTCAGTTTAGCAACCAGAGCGTAGTTAGCATTGATAACTGCGATATCCAGGTCGGGCATAGCTTTCGGAATGGAAGCTGCGTCCAGTTCGCGGATTTTGTAGTTTTTCGGATTTTTGGTGATGTCAGCTGCGGTTGCAGTAACGGCATTTTTGTCCTTCAGCTCAATGAAGCCTTTGTCGGCAAGAACTAACAGTGCACGAGCGCCATTGGAGGGATCGTTAGGAATGCCAATGGTTGCGCCAGCGGGGATTTCCTCTACCTTTTTGTATTTAGCAGAGTAAATAGCCATGGGGAAGTTTACGGTCTTGAAGGATTCAACCAGCTCGAACTTAGGCTCTTTTTTCAGAGTAGCTGCCAGGTACGGAGCATGTTGCATGCTGTTAGCAAAGAGCTCGCCTTGAGCCAGAGCTACGTTCGGGGATACGAAGTCGGAGAACTCGACAACTTCGATTTTCAGACCGTCTTTTTCAGCCAGCTTTTTCACATTATCCATAATTTCAGCATGGGGACCAGCGGTTACGCCGATTTTTACCGGTGCCTTGGGGTCAGCTTTTTTATCAGCCTTTTTGTCGCCGCCGCAGCCTGCTGCTACTACCATCAGAGCGCAAAGAGCAACGGTCAGCAGAATTTTAACTAATTTACTCATCATTATACCTCCCGTAATACATAAATGGGGTCTACTTTTAAATTTATTGCTAGCTCTAGAGCGCGCTTTCTAGAGCGGAGCAAACAGGGGAACAGTGGGGCCAACTATTTAAGATTAAAGCTTATTCTTGTTCAGCTTTTTGGAAGCGTAGTCGCCGAGGGACTGCATAGCCTGAACCATGATAATCAGCACAACTACAGTTGCCAGCATAACGTCCATTTGGAAGCGTTGGTAACCGTAGCGAATAGCTAAGTCGCCCAGACCGCCGCCACCGAGGGTACCTGCCATAGCAGAGTAGCCGATTAAGCTGATAATAGCAAGAGTTACGCCTAGCACGATGGAGTGTAGGGATTCGGGCAGCAGCACCTTAGTGATGATTTGCATCGGGCTTGCGCCCATAGCTTGAGCGGCTTCGATAATGCCGGGGTTAATCTCCAGCAAAGAGGATTCAATAATACGAGCGATGAAGGGAGCTGCGGAAATGGTCAGCGGCACGATAGCGGCCGTTGTACCAATGGAGGAGCCCACAATCATACGGGTCAGGGGGATAATTGCTACCATTAAGATAATGAACGGAGTGGAACGAGTAGCGTTGACAATCGCACCGAGAATGCTGTTCACGGGCTGGTTCGGCAGGATATGATCCTTGCGTGTTACAGTCAGGATAACGCCTAAGGGAATGCCAATCAGTGTGGACAGAGCAGTGGATGCAAAAACCATATAGCAGGTTTCCCAAAAGGATTTCATTAAAAGATTAATCATATCAGGATTCATAGCCAATTACCTCCGTCTTCAGATTTTGGTTGTGCAGGTATTCCAGAGCATTTTTTATGCCGTTTTTATCACCGCTTACTTCGATAATCAGCGTACCGAAGGGCACATCCTTCAGTTGGTCAATATTACCATACAGAATACTTACATCTACGGCAAAGCGCTTAACCATACCGGAAACAATGGGCTCGCTAGCGCTATCGCCAATGAAGGAAATGCGCACGATAAGCTTGCTGCCTTCAGTATATTTATCACTTAAGGTCATATTCTTAATCATGTCAGGAATTTCAGCGTTGATAACGCTCTTCGTGAATTCCTTCGTGGTCGGGTGCTGCGGATTAGTGAAGACGTCAACCATGGGTCCTTCTTCAATAATATCACCGTTTTCGATTACAGCCACACGGTCGCAGATAGTCTTTACTACCTCCATTTGGTGGGTAATGAGTACGATGGTCAGGTTCAGCTTCTTGTTAATATCCTTTAACAGCTCCAAAATGGATTTCGTGGTCTGGGGGTCGAGCGCGGAGGTAGCTTCGTCGCAGAGCAATACCTTCGGATTGCTTGCGAGGGCACGGGCAATGCCGACACGTTGCTTTTGTCCGCCGGAGAGCTGGCTGGGATAGTAGTCCGCACGCTCCTCAAGCTGTACGAGCTCGAGCAGGGGACGAACGCGTTTGTCGATTTCAGCTTTGCTCAGACCTTGAATTTCCAGCGGGAAAGCGATGTTTTGGTAAACAGTGCGGCTGGTGAGCAGGTTAAAATGCTGGAAAATCATGCCAATGCTCTGACGAGCCTTGCGCAGCTGCGCATCACTCATAGCAGTGAGCTCTGCACCGTCCACGAAAACCTTGCCGGCAGTAGGGCGCTCCAGCATATTAATGCAACGCACGAGGGTAGATTTACCGGCGCCGGAGAGACCGATAATGCCGAAAATCTCGCCTGCTTTAATTTCAAGATTGGTCTTGTGCAGTGCATGAATGTCGCCAGCTTTACTAAAGTAGGTTTTTTCTACATTAACTAGTTCAATCATTCTAATAGTCCTTTCTGAGCAGCTAAGCTAGCTGCCTTGCATAAAAAAATCCTTCACCGGCGTGGTGAAGGATGTAGCTCGCGCTTAGTATCTTCATCTGCCGGATTTCTCCGTTGGAATTGGCACCGTTCACCGCAGTGTGGTTGCCGTAGCTTCATCGGGCCAGTCCCTCGGCTACTCTTGATGAAATCTCTGTGAAGTTTAATAGTTCAATGAAAACATTTTACATCTATTTCCAGAGATTGTCAATAAAAATGTCCGTTAATTTAGTAAAATATGTAAACTTCGTGTCTACCCTGTGTGGAATAGGTAGTAAATTTAAATTATAGAAATTATATCAGAATAGTAGGATATTGTAAAGTGCTTTCTAAAAGAAAATTTCGCAAAAATTTTGCTTGACTTTCACAAGATAAAGTATTAAAGTATTTATAAATTATCACGATTTCACTCTTTAAAATAGTAAAGTGTGAAAGCAGAAATGGACGCTAATGTTGAGAAATTTAAAAAAGAGAGTTTTATAGAGGAGGAGAAACATGGCTGCTAATATTCATGACCATTTGACCGATCAACTTTTTCAAGTTATTCTGAGCCTGAAGGATCAGGAGCAATGCTATAAATTTTTTGAAGATATCTGTACTGTCAGCGAGCTGAAGGCTATGGCGCAACGCTTGGAGGTTGCGCGCATGCTTGATGAGGGCTGTATTTACGAGACGATTGTTGAAAAAACGGGCGCGAGCACAGCGACTATTTCTCGCGTGAAGCGCTGTCTCGTCTATGGTGCGGATGGCTATAATTCTGTACTGGGAGTACTAAAAGGAGAGAAAAAGGAAGATGACAAATAAAGTATATCAGGTTCCCTACGGAACAAAGGATATTCTGCCGGGCGAAATGAAGAGTCGCCGCCGCATTGAGAATGCGATTATCGATGTTTTTGACAAATGGGGCTATGATGAGGTCAAGACCCCGGATTTTGAATATGTGGACACCTTTGGCAAGGCAGGTACGAAGGGCGATTTTCGCTTTTTTGACCGCAATAACAATTTACTGGTGCTACGCAATGATATGACGGCTCCGATTGCTAGACTTACGGCAACACGTCTAGCAGGCGGCGAGAAGATTAAACGTCTCTGCTATCTGGCTAATCTCTACCGTTATGAGGAGATTCAGGCAGGGCGCCAATGCGAGTTCGAGCAGGCAGGTGTGGAGCTCTTAGGCGCAAGTGGTGCTGCAGCGGATGCCGAGGTTATCGTGCTAGCAGCGCAGGCTCTTGAGGCTGCCGGTGTACAGCAATTTGCCATTAGCCTTGGGCACGTTGATTTTATCAATGGCCTTGCAGAAGAAGCAGGCTTTAATGCGGAGCAGCTAAAGCAGCTGAAGAGCTGCCTACGTCGTCATGATGCTGTGGGCATGCAGCAGATGGCGGACTCCATGGAGGGCATTCGCAAAGAAATCAAAGCGCTTTTTGCGGACTTCCTCTTCCTGCAGGGTGGTATTGAACTCATCAAGCGTGTGCAGGGCATAGTGACGAATGCAAAGGCTTTGAGTGCCTTGCAGGACCTGGAGCGCATTTATGAGTTAGTAGAAGCTTATGGCGTTGCTAATTATTTAAGCTTTGACCTTGGCTTGTATCGTTCCTTAGATTATTACACTGGCATGCTCTTTGAGGTCTATATGCCGGAAATCGGCTATCCCATTGCTGGTGGTGGACGCTACGATAAGATGATGCAGGGCTTTGGTATCGATTGTCCTGCTACGGGCTTTGCGCTGGGTGTGGACCGTGTGGTGCTGGCGCTGGAGCGTGGAGGAATTGTGAAGGCAACACGTAGCTGGGATGCACTTGTAGCCTGGAGCGAGGGCAAGCTGCCCGAGGCGATTGCAAAGGCAACGGCTCTGCGCAAGGAGGGACGCAGCGTGAAGCTGTGTACCGAGGCGATGGACCTTGCTGCTGCAGCGCAGGCTGTGAAGGAGTATTGCTGCTCCAGCCTTGTATATGTATCCTAACGCTTTGGAGTAGTTTAGGTAAATTTTTAAGAAAGCTTCTGAAGCAAGAGAAAGAGAAGGTTTATTATAAATGGATGAATATATTACTATAGCATTGCCGAAGGGCAAGCTTTTCGATAAATCCGTGCGCCTTTTGGAAAAAGTAGGCTATAGCGCAGAAAATGTGACGGAGGATTCTCGCAAGCTAGTCATTAGTAACGAGGAGACAAAGGTACGCTTCATCATTGCGAAAACTGTGGACGTGCCAACCTATGTTGAATATGGTGCTGCTGATATCGGCATTATTGGCAAGGATGTGCTGTTGGAGCAGGATAAGGATGTCGTGGAGCTACTAGACCTGGGATTCGGTCGCTGTCGTCTGATGATGGCTGTGCCCGAAGCGAAGCGTCGTGAGAAGCTGACGGGTTACGCGCATTTGCGCGTAGCAACGAAATATCCGAACTGCGCAAAGGCTTATTTTAATAAGCTGGGTATTCAAACGGAAATCGTTAAATTAAACGGCTCCATCGAGCTGGGACCTATCGTGGGCCTGAGCGAGATGATTGTAGATATAGTAGAAACAGGGCGTACCCTGAAAGAAAACAAATTAGCCGAAGTGGATTCCATTTTCACTGCTACTGCTCGACTGATTGCCAATAGAGCAAGCTTTAAACTGAAATTTGCTCGCTTGCATAAGTTGGTCGAGGATTTACGTATTGTTTTAAATGAGGAGGCAAAATAAATGCAGGTAACTGATGCTAGACAGATGAACGCAGCTGAAATTGCTGCGTTAATGAAGAAGAAAGCTTTTGATGAGGTAGAATTATCCCCGCGCATTCAAGCTGGTACGGACGCTATGTTCGGTCGTCATATGACTGCAGCACAGGTTGTAGAGCAAATTGTGGCTGACGTACGCGCTGAGGGTGATGAAAAATTATTCTACTATACTAAATTAATCGATAGAGTAGAATTAACTCCGGAAAATATTCGTGTTACCGAGGAAGAGTTCGCAGAGGCAGAGGCTATCTGCAAGCCTGAGGTAAAGGCTGCGCTGGAGCGCGCTATTGCTAATGTTATGAAATTCCATGAGGAGCAAATGCCGAAAACCTGGCTGACGAATCGTCCCTTTGGCTCCATGCTGGGCCAAAAGGTTACGCCTGTGGACTCTGTGGGCATCTATGTTCCCGGTGGTACAGCTGCTTACCCCTCTTCTGTGATGATGAATGCGTGCCCAGCAAAGGTTGCTGGCGTGCCTCGCATTGTCATGGCTGTACCTCCTGGAAAGGATGGCAAGGTTAACCCGAATGTATTGGTAACGGCAAAATTAATCGGTGTGACTGAGATTTATAAAATGGGTGGCGCACAAGCCATTGCTGCGCTGGCCTTCGGTACTGCTACCGTTCCTAAAGTAGAAAAAATCACCGGCCCTGGCAATATTTTCGTAACACTGGCAAAAAAAGCCGTTATTGGCCACGTGGATATTGATATGCTGGCAGGCCCGAGCGAAATTCTCGTTATTGCTGACGATAGCGCTAATCCCGAGTATCTTGCGGCAGACCTCTTGAGTCAGGCAGAGCATGACCCGCTGGCCTGCGCTATTCTCGTAACTGATAGCGAGCGTGTAGCCAATGAAACGGCAGTAGAGCTTGATAAGCAACTGGCTCTCTTGCCGCGTAAGGAAATCGCAGAGACCTCTCTAGCGCAAGCAGGTAAGGTGGTGCTGGCGAAGGATATGGACACTGTAATTGAAATGGCTAATATTTCTGCTCCCGAGCACATGGAAATCATGACGAAGGCTCCCTTTGAAATCATGCCCTACATTCGCAATGCAGGTGCAATTTTCCTGGGTCAATATTCTCCTGAGCCACTGGGCGATTATTATGCAGGCCCGAACCATGTGCTGCCCACCGGTGGTACGGCGAAGTTCTACTCCGTGCTTAATGTAGAAACCTTTATGAAGAAAACGAGCATTATCTCCTACACTGCTCCTGCGCTCTATGCAGCTGCCGATGATATCATTACTCTGGCTGAGGCTGAGGGACTGCAGGCACATGCGAACGCTATTCGTAAACGTGTGGGCAAATAAGAGGGGGCAGTATAATGAGTGAGTTTTCCGTTCGTAAAAGTATCGAGTCCATGGAGGAGTATTCCGTGGAGAGCGTAGCTGCTGACATAATCGTCAACGCTAACGAAAGCAATTATCCTGTGCCTGAGGAGATTGCGCAAAGCGTGGCTGCGCGTACGGCTCAATTTCCTTTTAACCGCTATCCGCCGATTAAGTCAGAGAATCTATGTGAGGTTATTGCGAAGGAGCTGGAGGTGGACGCGGATTGTGTCAAAATTGGCAATGGCTCCAGTGAGCTTTTGGAAAAGGCCTGCTATGTTTTCGGTGGCCCCGGTAAAAAAATCGCGGTTCCCTGGCCTTCCTTCTCCATGTATGGTGAATATGCAGATTTGAGCGATAGCATTGCTGTGCGTTATCCCTTGACTGAGGAAGGCTACGTCGATGCAGATGCTGTAATCGAGTTTTGTAAAAAGGAGCAGCCCTCTCTTTTAATCGTTTGTAATCCGAATAACCCCACGGGTAATTATAATAGCCTTGCAGCTATGGAAAAAATTATTGCCAATGTGGAGTGCCCCATCATCATGGATGAGGCCTATATGGAATTTGCTGATGGCAAGGAACTGCCTCCCAATGATATGCGCCCCTTGAATAAAATTTGGCTTGTAGCAGGCTCTACGCTAAGCCTTTTAGGCAAATATAGTAATTTTATGGTTTTCCGCACCTTCTCCAAGGCTTATGGCCTCGCAGGTATGCGCTGCGGCTATGCTGTGGGCGCTTTAGCGCTGACTCGTCAGCTGGGTAAGGCGCTTTTGCCCTACCATGTGAATGCCTATACGCTGATGGTGGCAAAAACTATTTATGAAAATAAGGAGCTCTATAAGGAACGCTTGAAAACGATTCGCTCCGAACGCGAAAAGCTAAGCTTTTATATGCAGAAGCTGGGCTTCAGAGTATGGCCGACGGCTACGAATTTTGTCATGCTGCGCGCTGAGGGCGAGCTGGCAAAAAAATTAGCCGCCATGTACTATCAAAAATATGGCAATGACCTTGGTGAACAAGCTGCTAGTGGCAAGATGATGTTTAAATATTTCTTGGAAAATAGCATTCTGGTGCGTGACTTTAGTACGCATCCTATACTGACGGGTGCGCTGCGCATTACTGTAGGATTGCCTGAGGAGAATAAGCAAATTTTAGCTAAGCTGACGGAGCTCTGTGTGGAGGCTGAAGGAGGCAAGCAATGAGAAGTGCAGCGATTGAACGCAAGACCTTAGAGACGGGTGTGAGCGTGGACTGGTGCTTGGATGGCAGTGGTGTGTGCGAGATTAGCACGGGTATTGGCTTCTTTGACCATATGCTGACGCTATTAGCTAAGCATAGCTTTAGTGATCTTACGGTGCAGGCTACGGGCGACCTTGATGTGGATAGCCATCATACAGTGGAGGACTGCGGTATTGTGCTAGGGCAGGTATTGAAGCAGGCTGTTGGCGATAAGGCAGGTATTCATCGCTATGGTAATTGCTTTTTGCCGATGGATGAAGCGCTAGTGCAGGTTTGTCTGGACTTCAGCGGACGTCCGTATCTCGTTTTTGATGCCGATATTCCGAAGGTGCAGCTGGGTATTTACGATGCCGAGATGACGGAGGAGTTCTTCCGCGCTGTGGCGATGAACGCAGGCCTGACGCTGCATATCAGAGTGCTCTATGGCAAAAATACGCATCATATTATCGAGGCCATTTTCAAGGGCTTTGCTAGAGCTTTAGCTGAGGCTGTAGCCATGGACCCGCGCGTACATGGCGTGATGAGCAGCAAGGGTAGTCTGTAGGAATATGCTTTAAGCTTACGGCGCAGGCAGCAACTTTAGTTCTGTAGTGTTGTAGTAAAGCTGCGGACTGAGCCTGACGGAGGGCGATGAGGGGAGCAAATGAATGAGTAATAAAATTACGATTATAGATTATGGCATGGGCAATTTATATAGCGTATGTAATGCGCTGAAGTCCGTGGGCGCAGAGCCCATCGTAACGAGCGATAAGGACGTGATTGCTGCTGCCGAAAAAATTATTCTGCCTGGTGTGGGTGCCTTTGGTGACTGCATGGATAATCTGCATAAGAGTGGACTTATCCCTGTAATTATGGACGCTTTAAATAGCGGCAAGCCGTTTTTAGGTATTTGCCTGGGTATGCAGGTGCTTTTTGAGGGCAGTGATGAGGCTCCAGGAGTAGCTGGACTAGGCTTTTTTAAAGGTCAAGTGAAGTATCTGACTACGGAGTATAAGATACCGCATATGGGCTGGAATCGGCTGGAGCTGAAGAGTCCTTCACCGCTAATGCAGGAGGCTGGAGGACAGTATGTGTACTTCGTGCACAGCTTCCACTGCGTGCCTGAGGACAAGAGCATAATCACTGCAACTAGTGATTATGGTATGGAGGTTACAGCCTCCGTAGGCAAAGGTAATGTACAAGCCTTTCAATTTCATCCCGAAAAATCTAGCCGCGTAGGCATGGGCCTGCTGCGAGCATTTAAGGAGTGGCAACCATGATTATTTACCCGGCTATTGATATACGTGGCGGTCGTTGCGTACGCCTCACTGAGGGACGCTTCGACGCGGAAACAGTTTTTGCAGATGATCCAGCTGAGATGGCACTGAAATGGGCTGGTATGGGGGCAGAGTTTTTGCACCTTGTGGACTTGGACGGCGCACTGGCAGGCGAAGGTCGCAATGTGCCCGTAATTGAGCGCATTTTAAAAAGTGTAAAAATTCCTGTGCAGCTCGGTGGCGGCATTCGCAATCTGGAGACGATTGAGAAGCTGCTTGCTTTAGGTGTAACACGTCTTATTCTCGGTAGTGCTGCTGTGAAAAATCCACAGCTTGTCGAGGAGGCCTGCAAAAAATACCCAGGGCATATTGCTGTTGGTATTGATGCGAAAAATGGCGAGGTCGCTATTGAGGGCTGGGGCCAGGGCAGTGGTGTGGCTGCTACGGAGCTGGCGAAAAAAATGGCTCAATATGGCGTGGAGACGATTATTTATACGGATATTAGCCGTGACGGTATGCTGAGCGGTGTGAATGTGGATGCGACGGCGGCACTGGCGCGTGCGTGCGGTGTGCCCATTATCGCAAGCGGTGGCGTAGCTTCAATTGAAGATATCCGCCAGGTGAAGGCTGTGGAGGCTGCTGGCGTAGCTGGTTGCATAATCGGCAAGGCTATTTATACTGGCGCTGTGGACCTGAAGGAAGCGCTGGCTTTGGCCAAGGAGGGTTAAGATGCTGACGAAAAGAATTATTCCCTGCCTTGATGTGAAGGAGGGGCGCGTGGTAAAGGGCACGAATTTCGTGGGCCTGCGGGATGCAGGTGACCCGGTAGAACGCGCTGCTGCTTATGATGCTGAGGGTGCGGATGAGCTTGTTTTTTTAGATATTACGGCGACCTTTGAGGAGCGCAAGGCGATGCTCGATGTCATTCGCAAGACGGCGGCGAAGGTTTTTATGCCGCTAACTGTGGGCGGTGGCATTAGCAGTGTGGAGGATATTCGCAATGCGCTGCTGGCGGGTGCGGATAAGACCTCTTTAAATAGTGCGGCTGTAAAGAATCCTCAGCTTATTGCTGACGGTGCGCGCATGTTTGGCAATCAGTGCATTGTGCTGGCGATTGATGCACGTCGCGTAGGCGAGAATAAGTGGGAGGTTTATGTGGCTGGCGGTCGCAAGCCTACGGGTATTGATGCTGTGGAGTGGGCGAAGCAGGGCGTGGCGCTGGGCGCAGGTGAGATTTTGCTCACGAGTATGGATGCTGATGGTACGAAGAATGGTTATGATATTCCGCTGACGAAGGCGATTTCCAGTGCGGTGAATGTGCCGGTTATTGCAAGCGGTGGCGCGGGTAAGCTGGAGGACTTTTATGAGGTGCTGACGGAGGGTGGCGCGGATGCGGTTCTTGCGGCATCGGTGTTCCACTATAAGACCTTTACGATTCAGCAGGTTAAGGAGTATTTGAGAAGTAGGGGTATAGAAGTTAGATTGTAGTAAGTATGGATATTCGCAAATTAAATATCTTTCCAGTCGCAGAAACTATAGAAATTCGCAATTAGCAATCGGAGGCTCACCTCGATTTGCGGGCTTTCATTTCGTGGGGTTCAATAACGAAGCTCGGGGTACTATTTGCGTGAAGAAAGCTCTAGTGTACGAAACCACTCGCTTCTATTGAACCAACCACTCATTCACTGCAAATCTCAAGTTCGCCTTGCCGATAAGCTAATTGCTCATTTTACTGTACTATTCTAGTATATAAAGTGTACAGTGATTTAGTATTACAAAAAGATGGGCTTAGCGAAGCAGACTAAGAAATTAATGAGGTTTCATTATGATTTTCGACATAACAAACATAAAATTTGACAGCAAGGGGCTCGTGCCTGCGGTGGTGCAGGATGTGGAGACGAATGCTGTGGTGATGCTGGCGTATATGAATAAGGAGTCGCTGGAGTTGACGCTGAAGACGGGCTATACCTGGTTCTGGAGCCGCAGTCGTCAGGAGCTGTGGAATAAGGGTGCAACTAGTGGCAATTTGCAAAAGGTTGTGGAGCTTTACTACGACTGTGACGGTGATGCAATCTTAGTGAAAGCTAAATTGAACGGGCCGGCATGTCATACTGGGAATTATAGCTGTTTTTTCAATAAGATTTAATAAGACCGCACATAGCGCACCATCTGCTTCAGAGACGCTCCTAGACGTACTTCTAGTACGCCGTAGTCACTTCCCTTCGCATCTGGTACATTCTTTGCGGTCTTGGTGTAACATGATATAATTTTTGCAATAAACTTAACATATTCAAAGCGCTCTGCGTTACAGGGCGCTTTTTCTTATTTTAAAGCGATACAAAATCGAGAATTTATAGTATAATAATTCTATCTATAGCTTCATGGAATGAAGCGTTTGTAAAGAGAGGCGTTATTATGGAGGAAAACAAGAAACCTATCCCCCAACTAATTGAAATTGAGCCCATGCAGGATGGTTATCGCTGGGTAGCTATTACGGCCATGCTGCTGGCTATTGGCATTATTTTGCACACCGTCAGCCCTAATGTGGGCGGCGTTACTCCGAACTGGACCATTGCAATGTATTCCATTGTTATTAACCTTACTAGACCTAAATTAAGCCAAGCCTTAGGTATTGGCTTTATCGCTGGCCTGACCCTCGTGCCTTCCTCGAAGTCAGCATTCCCTTTGGGCAATCTGGCGAGTGAGCTGGCGGGGGCAACTGTGTGCTGCGTGCTCGTGAAGGCGATGTTTGCTGCAGGTATGGGCGAATGGAAGCTGCGTCCTTTTATCACGGGCTTTTTGGCTACGATGACTAGTGGTGGTATCTTCACCTTCATCCTGAAGCTGGTGCTGGGGCTGCCCTTACACGTGTGGATTTATGCGATGCTGCCTGTAGTAGCTATCGTAGGCTTATTAAATGGCTTGATTACCTTCTTCCTCTATGCACCGGTGCGCAAGCTGTTTTATGTACAGGAGGAGGAAAAATAAATGGAAAGCGTTATTAAGCTGGATAATTTTTACTTTGCCTATAAAAGATCTGACCTAGTTCTGAAGGATATTAATCTGGAAATAAAAAAAGGCAGCTTCACCGTTATCACCGGCCCAAGTGGTGCGGGCAAAACTACGCTGTGCAAGGCTATGACGGGTATTGTGCCCTATTACATGGGTGGACGCTATAGTGGCGATGTCTCCGTACATGGCGAGAGCACAAAAGGTAAGCGCGTGTCCGATATTGCTATGCGCGTAGGCTTCATTATGGAGGACTACGAGAGTCAGCTGGTAAGCCTGACTGCAGGCGAGGAGATTGCCTTTGCACTTTTAAACCATGGCTTTGCGCCTGAGGAGATTACGGAACGTACTGCGCGTGCGCTTGAGGATGTCGGGTTGCCGGGACGTGAGAGCTATCAGCTGGACGAACTGAGCGGCGGTCAGCGCCAACGCTTACTGCTCGCAGCTACCCTAGCTGTGCATCCTGAGATTATCGTGCTCGACGAGCCTGTTTCTGCGATGGACCCTGATGGTGCGCAGTCCCTCTATAAATTGGTATGGGATATTCATCAGCGCTATGGTACCACTATCGTAGCAGTGGAGCATCGTATGGACTATTTATTGCCCTATATCAGCGATTTAATCGTGCTGAAGGAGGGTGAGCTTGTGGCTGCGGATCGCTTTGAAGCAGCTGCCCCGAAGATGTATGAGGATCCTGAGCTGCGTCCGTTATTGCCGACGCTGTGGCAGATTAAGCTGGGACTCGAAGAGAAGCTACATGTGGACCTAGGCGATTGGCGTAGTGAAGCAGATGCTCTGAGTGATTTTAAAACCTATGGTATTGTTGCTAATAAAGCAAATGAAGGGAGGGCTGACTAATGCTCGAGGCTAAGGATGTTAATTTTGCCTACCTGCGTGGGCAGCCTGTAATTAATGATATGGAATGCCGTATTGATGACGGGGAATTTGTGGCACTTTTAGGTCATAATGGCAGTGGTAAAACCACGCTAAGCCGCCTTTTTATGGCTCTTTGCCATCCGCGTAGCGGGCAGATTCTTGTGGATGGAGAGGATATACTCAATTTAGAGCCTGCTGATTTAGCTGATAAAATTGGCTATGTGTTCCAAAATCCTGATTTACAGATTCTTGAGGACACTGTTTTCGACGAGGTTGCGTATGGACCGCGCGCGAAAAAGCTCACAGAGGAGACGATTAAACGCCAGGTGAATGAAGCGCTGGAGGCTATGGGTCTCACGGAGCTGGCGGGGGAATATCCGCGTCTTTTGAGCTTTGGTCAAAAGCGTCGTCTAGGTGTAGCGGCAGCGTTGGCGCTGAACCCGCGCACGTTGATTCTCGATGAGATTACCAATGGTCAGGATGCTCTCGAAAAAGAGGGCATGATGGAGTACCTGAAGGCGATTAATGAAAAGCGCGGCATTACTATTGTGCTGATTTCCCATGATATGGATATTGTGCGCCGCTATGCAAAGCGTACTATTGTGCTGCATAATGGTCGCAAGGTTTATGATGGCACGCCGATAGAGCTCTTTAACGGAAGCCAGCCGGTGGAACGTTGGGGCTTGGCACGTCCTACCGTGTGCTCTCTGGCAGCAGTGCTGGGCGTTGAGGCTGCAACACCGCGCGAATTTGTCAATGCTGTAACGAAGGAGGCGGAGTGAGATGAGCTTAACTGCATTTACAAAAATCATCGTCACACTGGCCATTACGGCATGGGTATTTATTCTGCCTGTTGAAGCTGTAGCGACGATTCTAGTGCTGGAGCTGGCTTTGCTACTCTATATTAAGCATGACCGTATGACCATGGCTGCAATTGGCGGCCTAGCTGTGTTCACGGGTATGATGATTCTCCTGCAGCTGCTCTTTGGCTCGCCGCTGGATGTGTCCCTGATTGGCGGCCTGCGTATGCTGGTTATGACAATGGCTTTCCTGTGCTTGCTTGCAGCAACGCGCATTCAGGATATCGCAAAGGCTCTGGTGGATCGTTTCCATATGCCCTGCGAGTATGCCTTCATGCTGACTACAGCGCTGCGCTTTGTGCCGAACTTCCTTACGGATAGCGAGATTACGTTAGACGCGCAAAGTTGCCGTGGCTATTCTAATCGCGGCAATATTATCAAACGCTTTATGGCGTACCTTGTAGTTATTCGCCCGTTAGTTATGCGTGCAGTGGCGAAATCCGAGACGCTGGCGCTATCCATGGAACTGAAGGGCTTTGGTAGTAATACCTATAAAAATATGCCCTCTGAGCCTCTCGGCGTAGGCGATTGCCTCGTGCTTTTGCTGACCATTGTGCTGAGTACGTATCCCTTCTGGAAGAAGCTGCTGGCGTAAGAGTATTGTCAGCACGTTGATTTTGGTATATAATATTTAGAGCGATAGCTGGGCTGTGGCTTGAGCAGCTTGCTATCGCTCTTAATAATTGCATATGGTTCCGTAGCTCAGTAGGATAGAGCAACCGCCTCCTAAGCGGTAGGTCGCCAGTTCGATTCTGGCCGGGATCACCAGTAAAATGGAGCCGTTTCCAATTTTGGAAACGGCTTTTTTGTATTTCTGCACCTTATTTGCACCTTATTTTCAAATTTTGCTTAAATCAGCGACAAAACCATTAAGTTTTCCGGTTTTATGGTTCAATCGTATAGCTAAAACGAAAACCACGCTCTATACTAAGTTCTAGCTATAAAGAGAAAAGTAAAAGCCTTTTTTGATAGAATAATTGCAGTTTCCTAGCTGCACAAAAATCAAAGAAGGCTTTTTGTATGCTTGAGATAAACTCTCGAATTTTCAGAAAACAAGGATGGAGGTTTAGTCATCATCCGAGGTTATCGGCATCGTATTTTAGCATATCGAAGAAAGCAGTTTCAGATGCTTTAGGGTTCATTTAAGCAAAAATATAAGGGTGTCAGCTCAAATAGTGTCGGTGTCAATGCAGTGTCAGTCAATTTTAAGCATTAAAATCAATTTCAAGAGAATCCAGTACCATCAAGGGTTTGCAGGCTTTTCCATCAACTGGTGTTGACACCGGTGTAAGCGTAAAATATTTATATTTCCTATGTATACTACTAGATAAATCTATATTATATAGAACGTAAAAAATCACAAGACAATGAACATGACAGGTAGCAGTTTAAATCATTGCCTGTTATATCTGATGATTGTGCGTGGGACAATAAAATGAAGAAAATGAAAATTGATGGAAAAAGAACTCAAAAGTAAAAAATAAACGGGCCATAACATAGCGGTAAAACCTAGAAAGGAGTGGCAGAAATGAAAAATGAAAATGCTGCAAAACAACAATTTTTAAAAGCTAAAGATGTTGCTCAAGATTTTTTTGGAGGCACCATCAGCTATGGTAAAGTCCTGACAATGACTAAGGCTGGTATACTTCCAGCAAAGAAGTTTGGAAGAGTGTACTATTACACTATTGATGCATTGAATAACTGGGCTGAAAAAAATATGAACAGCCCTGCTTGGAAAGGCATGAGTAAATAAGAAAACTTAGCGGAAAAAGAACTGCTAAACGAAATGTTTGGCAGTTCTTTTTCTATATTATAGGGGGAATTATCAATGGCTGGATCGCTAATCAGCAGAGGTAACAATAAGTGGGAACTAAGAGTTTCTGCCGGATATGATGAAAACAATAAACAGCGCAGGTTTACCAAGACAGTATATGCCCGCAGTAAAAAAGAAGCTCAAACGCAGCTGGCTACATACTATCTGGAAGTAACTGGCAGACTGGCTACAGATAAGGCTATCACTTTTAGTGAATTTGTAACCTATTGGGAACATAGATATAGTAAAAAAGTTGGGAAAATAACAATGGTCAATTACCAACAAATGTTAAAAGACCGTCTGTTACCGGCTTTTGGTTTTATGAGGATAGATAAAATAAAAGGTGAAGATGTGTTAAGGTTCATGGACCAGTTGTGTGAAGATGACGCACGGCTTGACACCAGACATCAGAAAGGTCTATCTTCGGTGACAATTATGAAGCATTTTAAACTTTTGAAGTTATTGTTCAATAAAGCTTGTGAATGGAAATATTTGTCAAAAAATCCATGTGCTGACGTACCTAAAGATATGTTAGTAAAAGCAACCTCAGAACACTATCCTATCTGGAACAGAGAAGAGCTACATAAGTTTTTGGGCATTTTGGAAGAGTTACCTGTAACTTTACCTAACGTCAAAAATAAATTGATGTTTTATATTGCCCTCACAACTGGAGCCAGAAAGGGGGAATTTTTAGGTCTGACATGGGACTGCGTGGACTTGGAATCCTGTTCGCTGAATATAAATAAAGCAATGAAATTTGTTAGCGGGGAAAAGCCTGCTCTAGGAACACCTAAAACGAAGGCCTCGATACGTACATTGTATTTTGACGATTATGTCAAGAAGTTGATCCAAACCTATAAAGAGCTTCTTGATTTATGGTTGCAAGAAGAAAAAATTTCAAATCCGCAAAATTTGGTGTTTGTATCGAGAAATTGCACTGAAAACAGGGAGGCAGTACCCGTGAACGGTGACAGCTTCTATCTATGGCTGAAACGGATGTGCAAGAAACATCAGATGCCTAGAATAGCAGTACACTCTTTACGAGCCATGGCAGCGACGTATGCGCTTATCAGCGGTATGCCTCTTAATATGGTTCAAGCCATGATGGGGCATACTGACATATCTACTACATCAATTTATCTGCGTGATGTACAGGACGAGAGAAAAAGTGCGGTTGCACTTTTATCCAATCAATTTGAGGCTCTGCGTACTGGTAAGGAATAAGTCTTGTAGAAGTATTTTAAAAGACTGACAGGCAGCTGTGATATAATATGTTTAGCTATATTATATTGGAGGTGCCTGTTATGTCTAACCTTACTAAATCTAATATTGAGGGATTGGTCGCTCTGATGGATAAAATCGAATATCCTGTTATTCCCGAAGAGAAAAAGGAGAGCAGGCAGGGGTTAAGAGCTTATAGAAGAACTCAAACGCTGAAAAATTTTTATTGCAGAGCGAACTGCTATTACCAAGCCAAAGCAATGCTACAAAGAATTTTTCTAAGTAAAAATTTTAATATAAATATTGAAGCCGCTTGTTACAGTGTTGCACAGTATTGCGATTACATAAATTGCTTTCTAAACCAAAACAATGGTAACATTGAGGGTGCATGTGAAGCATTTTTAAACAAACCAGAAAACGCTGGTAAACCCATACCTACAAAAGTAATTTCTGAGTTTGTGGAGAATTATGCTAGGGAGCTAAGCGAACAATATCTAAAAATGGTTGAGAACGTATCTTGGTACACCTGTAATCTTCGATGTAGAAGCGGA
>JAXEPX010000076.1:0-28558 GCA_034117325.1 Phascolarctobacterium sp.
CTTACTAAGCAGGGTCTCTCTTAATTTTTGCACTTCAATTAGCGCTTAGTCAATTTCTACGACCTCACCGGGCTTAACAATGAGCACCTTGCTCTCGGTCTTCGCTTCGACGTCATCCTTGAAGGCAGCAGCATCCTGGGCGATGGGAGGCCAGGTGTTATAGTGAACAGGGATAACGGTTTTCGCCTTCAGAAATTCGCAGGCAATGGCTGCGTCCTGCGGGTCCATGGTAAAGTTACCGCCGATGGGCAGCACAGCAGTATCAAAGGCATCTAGACGCTGCAGCAGTCCCATATCGCTGAAGAGAGCAGTGTCACCGGCATAATAGAGCTTCGTCCCATAGAAGTCCACTACAAAGCCGCAGGCATGACCACCCTCGATACCGGAGCCATGGAAGGCCAGCGTAAGGCGAACCTTGCCAAAGGGGAACTTAAAGGTGCCACCCAAATGCATGCCGTGAGCCTTGCAGCCGGCTTCACTAGCCTTCACAGCAATCTCATTGCTAGAAATAATAGTAGCATCACATTTTTTGGCAATCTCAAAGGCATCGGCAATATGGTCAAAATGAGCATGGCTGACGAAAATATAGTCAACCTTAATATCATTAGTAGTCAAGCCCTCCGGATTTCCGTCCAGGAAGGGGTCAAACAGAATTGCAGAGTCATTTTTCGCAACAACAAAGCAGGCATGATTAATATAATGGAATTTGGCAGTCATAAGCGTACCTCCTTTAGCTCTAGCAGGAGCATACAGCTCCCTTTCTTTACCTTTATTATACAAGAAAATTGCGATTTTGTGAATTATCTAGAGTAATAGTAGGAAAAACTTTACAAGGTGTTGACTTATGGGGTAAAATTATTATTATGGATAAATAGTAGCTATTAAAAAATATGCAGGAGTAGTCCCATGAATTATACAAATCATATGAAGCAGCTGGCTATAGGCCTGTGTTGCACCCTTCTATTGGGGGTAGGCAACGCTAAGGCCGCAGAGCCTAAGCTGAAAACCTATAATAAAAGCTTACCGGCAAAGGTTCAGCAAAATAAAGAGGCTCCGCAAATGGTGCGTACTGAGGGGGCCAAGGGTGGTGTGAGGATTGTTACACCAGATGCTGCGCCTAAAAAAGAAGCTGAGCAAGCACAGAAGCTTCCCCAGAAGAGGGAGGAGCGGAAGCAGGTTCAGACAGCTGCTCCAGTTCTCAAGGAGCCAGATAAAAATAAGGAGGCAACTAAAAGAGCTGCGTTAATCAAAAAGCAGGCTCAGCCCGCTCCAACACGTAGCAGTAATATGCTCGTAGAAAAAAATGGCAAAAGCTATTTTCTCGGCACGGAGCTGCCTTCCGATTATAAAACAATCAGCATCTATGGCGAGCCTGTAGCCTATAAGAGTCAGGCTGTGGCTTATATTAAGTCCGCTAATCCCAAGGTGAAGCTTGCCTGCAGCGTGGAGGAGCTGGTTGAGCTCTACTGGCAGGAGGCGGAGCGTGAGGGCGTGCGTCCCGATTTAGCCTTAGCGCAGTCCCTGGTAGAAACGGGGACCTATGCCTATGGCGGGGATGTACAGCATCATCAGAACAATTTCTGCGGTCTGGGAACAACGGGCGGAGGTGTGAAGGGCGCCACCTTCAAAACTCCGGAAATAGGCGTGCGTGCGCATATTCAGCACCTTCTAGCCTATACGCAGAAAAAGCGTCCGCAAACGAAAATCGTGGACCCACGCTATGAGCTGGCCCATAATATTCGCCTGGAACGGGGCGTGGTGGATACCTGGTACGGCCTCAACGGGACCTGGGCCATGGGCTCTAATTATTGCGAAAAAATCATGGCGACCTACCAAAAAATCTTAGCCATGCCTGCGCCTAAAACAGAGCAGGATAATAAGAATAAAAAGGACAAAAAGTCCAAGGATAAAAAGGATAAAAAGCAAGCTAAAAGCATGCGCGAGCGCGTGCAAGAATTAATGAAGGAGCGAAAATAAATGCATATTGTTTTAGTTGAGCCTGAAATTCCCGGTAATACTGGTAATATTGCCCGTCTGTGCGCCGCTACAGGCTGCCATCTGCATCTGGTACGCCCATTGGGCTTTTCTGTCGAGGATAAATATTTAAAGCGTGCTGGCCTTGATTATTGGCATTTAGTCGATATTCATTATTATGATAGCGTGTACGAGGTTTTGGAAAAATTCAAGGATAATTCCAAGTTTTTGCTGACCACGAAGGCTCATAAATCCTATGCCGATGTTAAATATGATGCCGATAGCCTGCTGATTTTTGGCAAGGAAACTGCAGGCCTACCCGATAAGCTGCGTGAGGAATACGCGGATTCCTGCGTGCGCATTCCCATGATTGAGGAGGCACGCAGCCTGAACCTGTCCAATTCCGTGGCTATCGTAGCCTACGAGGCTTTGCGCCAGGTGGATAATTTCGCCGGGCTTACTTTATATGGAGGGGAATATAAATGATTATTATCAAAGAATTTGATTTTGATGCTGCCCATTATTTGCCTGCCTATAATGGCAAATGTGAGCATCTGCATGGTCATACCTATAAATTAGTTGTGAAGGTTGAGGGCACTCCTGACCATGAGGGCATGGTCATTGACTTCATTAAATTGAAAAATCTCGTCAAGGAGCAGGTGCTGGTGCATTTGGATCATGCCTGCCTAAACGATGTGCTGCCCGTTCCCTCAGCAGAAAATATTTGCGTATGGATTTGGCAGAAGCTAGAGGATTTATTAAAGAGCGACCATTACCATCTCTATGAGGTGGAGGTCTGGGAAACTCGCACCAGTGGCTGTGTATATCGAGGTGAATGATTTGAAGGACGTACAGAGTGAAAAGGATTTAAGATGCATTCCCTTAAAGCATGTGGGCATTAAGGATTTGCGCTGGCCGATAGAATTAAAGGATCGTGAGCATGGCACGCAGCATAGCGTAGCGAAGGTGCTCCTCGCAGTGGACCTGCCCCATGATATGCGCGGCACCCATATGAGTCGTTTTGTGGAATGTCTGCGAGAGCTGGGCCCCGTGGGCTTAAGTGAAATCGAGGGCATTTTAGACCAGCTGAAGGCACATCTGCAGGCAGAGAAGGCCTTTATTCAGCTGGAGTTCCCTTATTTTATAACGAAAACTGCGCCTGTTAGCGGCATGAAGGCACCCATGGACATTGATTGCGTGTACAAGGCTGAAAAGGGAGAGCAGTTCAAATTAAAAATTAAGGCTGTAGTGCCCATGCAGACACTGTGCCCCTGCTCCAAGGAGATCAGCGACTATGGTGCGCATAATCAGCGCGCTTGGGCTAAGCTGGAGATTGAGTCGAATGAGCTGGTATGGCTGGAGGAGCTGGCCGAGCTGGCTGACGCTGCCGCGAGCGCTCCGGTGTATGGCCTTCTGAAGCGTCCGGACGAAAAATATGTCACCGAGCACGCCTACGAAAATCCACGCTTTGTGGAGGACGCTGTGCGCGAGGTGGCGCTGCGTCTGGAGGCGGACAAGCGCATTACCTGGTATCGCGCTGAGGTAGAGAGCGTGGAGAGCATTCACAATCATAATGCCTTTGCCGTGGTGGAAAAATCTTGTTGAGGTGAAGCCAAATGCTTTTGAAAATTAATCAAGCCATGCTCAGCGAGTCCATCGCTAGCATTGGCGCTCATCCAGGGAGTCTGCCGATTTTTGCGCATAAGGCGCAGATTGTGCCCTATAAGCTGCTCAAGGTGCGCACACCGGCAGCAAATATTATTAAGCAGGAAATGCTGGCGGCCGGTGGCGATGCTGTGGTGCCCACGGGCTGCATTGTGAATGCGGATAAGTATGTGAATGTGCTGCTACTCGGCACGCTGAAGCAGTATAAGCTTTTGCTTAAGAAGCTAGATGTGATGCAATATTTTGGCCTCAAGCAGGTGTCAGAGGAGCTGGCCGCAGTGCTGGAGCCTGCGCCGCTAGTGACGACGCTGGCCGATGGGCGTGTTTTAACATATGAAAAAATGTGCGTTATGGGCATTTTAAATATTACGCCCGATTCCTTCTATGCTGGTAGTCGTGTGCCGCAGCTGGACGAGGTAATTAAGCGGGCAGGCGAGATGCTGGCGCAGGGCGCAGGCATTCTCGAGATTGGCGGTGAATCTACCCGTCCGGGCTCCGATAGTGTGGATGGCGAGGAGGAGCGCCGCCGCGTACTGCCGGTGATTAAGGCATTGCGCGAGGCGTATCCTGAGGCTGTGATTTCCATTGACACCTATCGTGCGGATACGGCGGAGGCAGCGCTGGCTGCGGGCGCTGATATTATAAACGATATTAGCGCTATGGAGGCGGATGAGCGTATGGCGGAGGTGGTGGTGCGCACAGGCGCGCCGATTATCCTCATGCATATGCGCGGTACGCCGAAGAATATGCAGCAGAATTGCCAATATGATAATGTGGTCGAGGAGGTTGCCGTGTACCTGGCTGAGCGGGCGCAGCTTTTGCGTGAGCGCGGCGTGGGGGCGGACAAGATTATCCTGGATCCGGGAATTGGCTTTGCGAAGGATGTGGAGCAGAATTTGCGCTTGATGCGTGATTTAGAGATTTTGACGAGCTTCGGGTATCCGGTGCTGCTGGCGGCGTCACGCAAGAGTACGATTGGTGCTGTGCTTGGCGGTGTGCCGGCGGAGGAGCGCCTGGAGGGGACGATTGCGACGAGTCTGCAGGCAGTGTACGCGGGGGCGCAGATGGTGCGCGTGCACGATGTGTTGCCTAATATTCGAGCTATAAGAATGTTAGAAGCTATTAGAGAGTGAAATAAAAGTAATAGGAATCGCAAATTATATATCTCTTCAGTCAAATGAGATTTTTAAACGCGAATTTCGTTGGGAACAATAACGAAGCTTCGGGGTTCAATTTGTTCGTTGAAAGGATTTACGATATTAAACCACTCGCTTCTATTGTTCCAACAACTTATTCGCTAAAAGTCGCAATGCTTCGCTTATTGATTAACTAATTGCTCATTTTCCTAGGCAACTTGCTTTTTCGATTATGTTTAACTTATACAAAAAAACACCAAAAAGGGTATGAAATTACTTTCACACCCTTAATGTATTTGATTATGGTTTAATTACAGTTTTACAGCCAACACTTTCTTATCCAAGCTGTGAATAGCGTCTACAAAGCGAACAGTGCCAGTCTTATAACGAGCGCTAATCGTATGAGTGCGGACGCCATCATTGAAATAATTCAAGCCATGCAGCATATTGCAATTAGTAATAGCAGTAGCAGTGAACATGCAGTCATCACCCTTAACAAGATCGTCAAGAGTCAGCACCTTATTCACATCAGTAATACCCATCTTCAGGCAACGCTGTACCTGTGCTTCATCCTCGGGGCACAGGCGAGCTTGCATATCGCCACCTAGGCATTTAACAGCAACAGCACCCAGAACACCCTCCGGAGCGCCACCCTTACCAACATACATGTGCACACCGCTACCCTCGATGCAGCACTCTACAATCGGGTTAACGTCGCCATCAGTAATCAGGGAGATACGCGCACCGCACTCGCGAATCTGTTTCATTAACGGATAATGACGTTCACGATCCAGCAGTACAACATTCAGGTCAGAAACCTTGCGGTTCATAGCTTTAGCAATACGCTCCAGGTTTACGCTCATCGGTGCATCGATATCAATGCAGCCCTTAGCACGCGGACCTACAGCGATTTTATCCATATACATATCGGGAGCATGCAGTAGGCAACCACGCGGAGCAATAGCAATAACTGCAATAGCACCAGGTTGACCTTTTGCTACCAGATTAGTACCTTCAACAGGGTCAACAGCGATATCCACTGCAGGACCGCCAGCACCAACCTCTTCGCCAATATAGAGCATCGGCGCTTCATCCATTTCGCCTTCGCCGATAACTACGGTACCATTGATAGCAACAGTATCAAAAGCAGCGCGCATAGCGTCAACAGCTAGGCCGTCAGCACCATTCTTATCGCCTCTGCCTACGAGACGACCGCAAGCAATCGCTGCTGCCTCAGTAACACGTACAAATTCCATGGAAAGCTCTCTGTTCATAACTTTCATCACTCCTTAATATATTTCGGTTAAAACTAAAAGCAAATACCTATATTCATCTTTATTATGACACTTTTAGCCCTGTTTAGCAACCACTTATTGCGATTTATCCTCTCAAGGCTCACTTTAGTATAGCCTATTGCATGACATAGCTAGCATAAAACAATAGGCTACCTAAAAGTTAAGCACTGCCAGCTTATAAATAATCTGCCAAGGCAGAACAAAAACAATGTAGAGCAGCAACAGACTAAAAATCAAGGTCACAGCAGCTCGTAGCCCATCTACTAAATACACAGACTCCAATGTCCTAACTAAAAGGTATAGCATCCACACACAGCCGACTAAACAAATAGCTCCTAATAGTGGTAGCCCTCCCAGCCCCATCTTTGCCGCAAGCAGCGCGCCTGGCGTCAGCAACAAAAAAGGTAAGGTAGTATACCCCAAAAGGCAAATCAAGCCTACAGGGTCTCCAGCCAGCGCACCAAAGGTTTCCATAATGCCATGAAGCAGAAAACCATACATGGACAAAGCCGTAGCCGCAACAAGCACTGTGCAAATGATAATCGCAAAGCGGATAGCTAAGGGCTGCTCAATTAGCCAGCAGTTCGTCACCACGCCGGTAAAAAAGCCAACACTCAGCGTAAAATAGAAGGCACTACGCCAGAGGCAGGGCTGCTTCACTAGCGCAGTCATACCAACACCCGGCTCGAAGAGCACATCAAAGGTTTTGCGCCGCATAGCTCATCACCTCGTTACATTCTGCACAGTAGGTGCCTGTACTAATCCGCTAGGCAGCTGCTTCAATACCTCAGCCTTTACAAATTCTGCAATTTGTGCACTCAAAAAATACTCCCATGGCTGCTTAGCTGCCTTCTCCTTCACAGGCGGCAGTCCATCAGCACCAGGCTTAATTTTCGCCAGCGCACCCGCTGCAGCCAAAGCATCATAATAATCGCCAAGCTCATCTACTAGGCCAATATTTTTCGCCTGACGACCGGTGTACACACGACCATCGGCAATCGCACGCACCTTGCTCGTCTCCAGGCGGCGACCAGCGGATACAGTATAAACAAACTGGTCATAAATCTCGTCCACGATATTTTGCAAAATCTCCTTTTCTTCAGGAGTCATCGGACGATCATTGCTCAAAATATCCTTATATGGACCACTCTTAATCTTGTCACTGGTAATACCAATCTTTTTAAAGAGCTCCTCCGTATTCATATAGGGCATATAGACACCAATGCTACCAGTCAACGTGGTTGCATTAGCATAAATCTTATCGCTAGCGCAGGCAGCAATCCAATACGCAGCACTCGCGCCTGTATTGCCCATCGTCGCCACAATCGGTTTCTTCGACTGTTCCTTAAAGCGTGCCAGCTCACGAGCAATTTCTTCTGCAGCCGTAGCACTACCACCGCCGCTGTCGATACGCAGAACTAGTGCCTTTACGCTATCGTCAGCCGCAGCCTCACGAATCTGCTTCATAATGCTGCCACTAGTCACACCATTTGCCTGATTGAAGAGAGTATCCTTGCTGGCGGAGCCACACACAATCGTGCCCTCAATATCAATAACAGCAACGCGGTCAGGCACAGTAACAGTCTTTTCACTATTATTATTGCCTTTTAAAAGCGACACCACAAAGCTCAGCACAGCCAAGAGCAGCACCGCACTGATAAAAATTTTCTTTAGCATGAATACCTCCCTCTTGCACAAAAAGGCAGACTAACGAGCAGTCTGCCTTTGCAAGTAAAATTATTTCTGCTCCTTCAAAGCAGCCGCGATAAAGTCTCTGAATAAAGGATGCGGACGGGTCGGACGGGATTTGAACTCAGGATGGAATTGCGCACCCAGGAACCAGGGGTGCTCGCTCTCCGGTAGCTCCACAATCTCCACCAGACGACCATTCGGTAGTAAGCCGCCTAAAACCAAGCCCTTCTCCACGAGCTCTTCACGGAATGCATTATTAAATTCATAACGATGACGATGACGTTCATAGATAAGCTCACTACCATAAGCCTTCATCGTCAAGGAAGCCTCTGCTACCTTGCAGGGATAGAGACCTAAGCGCAACGTGCCGCCCAAATCCTCCACATCAATCTGCTCCGGCATCAGGTCAATAACAGGATGCGTGCTGTCCGGATTGAACTCGGCGCTATTAGCATCCTCCATACCGCACACGTGGCGCGCAAATTCAATTACTGCGCACTGCATGCCTAGACAAATACCAAAGAAGGGTACTTTATGCTCACGTGCATATTGAATAGCCTTAATCTTGCCCTCAATGCCACGATTACCAAAGCCACCAGGCACCAGAATACCATCGACACCAGCCATTACAGCTTCCATATCGGTAGCAGCATCCTCAATCTCTTCAGCATTAATCCATTTGATTTCGAGCTCCGCTTCATTAGCCACAGCTGCATGACGCAAAGATTCAGTAATGCTGATATATGCATCCTGTAGCGCTACATACTTGCCTACTACTGCAATCGTAACCTTGCGCTCGTAATCTTTAAGCATGCGCTCCACCATATCGTACCAGCCGCTCATATCCTTCGGCTTGTCCTCCATGTCCAGCTTACGCAGCACGATGGAGTCGAGTCCCTGCTCCTCCATGAGCATCGGAACCTGATAAATGCTCTTGGCCGTCATATTTTCAATAACAGCATCGGGATCGACGTCGCAGAACATAGCCATCTTCTCGCGCATTTCCTTAGAAATGGGCTTTTCGCTGCGGCACACGATAATATCAGGAGAAATACCAATGCTACGCAGCTCCTTAACACTATGCTGGGTGGGCTTCGTCTTCAGCTCGCCCGCAGCAGAAATATAAGGAACTAGGGTAACATGGATATAGAGCACATCATTGCGGCCCACTTCCTTCTTCACCTGGCGAATAGCCTCGAGGAAGGGCAGACTCTCAATATCACCAACAGTGCCACCGATTTCCGTAATAACGAAATCAGCATTATCCTGTTGACCAACAACGAAAACGCGCTCTTTAATCGCATTAGTAATATGGGGAATAACCTGTACAGTACCACCCAGATAATCGCCACGGCGCTCCTTATTAATAACACTTTGATAAATCTTGCCCGTAGTGGTATTAGAATTTTTGGACAGATTAATATCAATAAAGCGCTCATAGTGACCCAAATCCAAGTCAGTCTCCGCCCCATCATCAGTTACGAAAACCTCACCATGCTGATACGGGCTCATCGTACCCGGGTCAATATTGATATACGGGTCAAATTTTTGAATGGTAACGCGATAGCCGCGGCTTTTCAGCAAACGGCCCAGGGAAGCAGCAGTAATGCCCTTACCCAAAGAAGATACAACGCCACCGGTTACAAAAATATACTTATTGTTAGCCATAATAGTAATTCCCCCTCAGAAACTCAAAAATGTCTAGTAAATCTTCTCCATATGCAATTGTCTATATCTAAAATTCTTTATCAGCAAATTGTTTATATATATAGGCTGCTGACGCAAGAATTAAAGAACTAATTTAATATAAGCTTATGCTTACATTCTTTCCGGTGCAGATACGCCCAGAATCCCCAGAGCATGGCGAATGGTGTGACCCACAGCCTTCACCAGCGCAATACGCGCCTGCTGCAGCTCGGGCTCCACGCCCAGAATGCGGCATTGGTTATAGAAGGAGTGGAAGAGACCAGCCAACTCGTAGGTATAGGTTGCTACATGATGCACAGCACGGTCACGCGCTGCTACAGCAAGCATTTCCGGATATTTGCCAAGCTTTTTAATCAACTCCAGCTCTTCCGGTGCCTGCAGAGTATCTAGCTTCAGCTCATCATTAGCAACAGCCTCAATGCCGGCCTCAGCTAACTGACGACCGATACTAGAGATACGCGCATGAGCATATTGGATATAGTAAACAGGGTTCTCATTGGACTTTTCAGTAGCCAATGTCATATCAAAATCCAATTGACTATCCAGAGAACGCATGCAGAAGAAATAACGAGCAGCGTCAGTACCTACCTCGTCCATCAGCTCGCGCAGGGTAATGGTCTCACCAGTGCGCTTAGACAGCTTCACAATATCGCCATTGCGATAGAGGCGAACCATTTGCAGAAGCATTACTTCAAGGCTCTCGGGATCATAGCCCAAAGCGCCCACTGCAGCCTTCACGCGGGCAATATAGCCATGGTGGTCAGCACCCCACAGGTCGATAATATGGTTAAAGCCACGCTCAAATTTATTGCGATGATATGCAATATCAGCAGCAAAATAAGTCGGTACGCCATTATCACGGATAACCACGCGGTCCTTGTCATCGCCAAAGGGAGTAGTTCTGAACCACAGGGCACCGCCCTCTTCGTACAGGTGGCCACGTTCCTTCAGCTCTGCACACGCCTCGCGAATCTTATCGGCAGCATGCAAGCTCTTCTCGCTGAACCATACATCATAGGTTACGCCAAAGGCCTCCAGGTCCTCCTTCAGGCCTGCCAGCTTTTCTTTATAAGCAATATCAAGAAATTTAGCCAGACGCTCTTTTTCATCCAGAGCAACAAATTCCTTGCCATAAATGCGAATAATGCGTTGTGCTGTCTCGATAATATCATAGCCGTGGTAGCCATTTTCCGGGAAAGTGATACCAGTCGGCAGCTCGTCGAGCATTTTCACAGTCAAATCAGCAGGAACGCCACCCATCTCCTCCAGCTTCAAGAGCTGCAGATAGCGCGCATTTACGGATGCTGCCAGATTATTCATCTGGTTACCAGCATCGTTGATATAGAATTCGCTTTCCACATCATAGCCAGCTGCGCGCAGCAGGTTCACCATAGCACTGCCTACGGCAGCACCACGTGCATGACCAATATGCAGAGGACCGGTAGGGTTAGCACTTACGTATTCCACCTGCACACGACCAAGGCCGTTAGCTGGCAGATTGCCATAATTTTCTCCAGCAGCTAAGATTCCAGACAACAGGTCTGCAGTCCAATTTTGCTTCAGGTAAAAATTGATAAAGCCAGGACCAGCAATTTCCATTTTCTCAACGGAAGCACAATCCAGATTGTCTACAACAGCTTGCGCAATCTGGCGCGGTGCGCAGTGCAAGCTACGTGCAGATTGCATAGCAAAATTAGTTGCGAAATCACCGAATTCCTTTTGGGGCGGTACCTCCAGCATCACCTCGGGCAAAGTACCCGGTTTCAAAGCACCACTATCAATTGCTTTTTGCGCTGCAGCCTTAATTGCAGCCGCTAATGTATCTTTTATATCCAAAGTAAGCCTCTCCTTATTTTTTATTTTGCTTATTTCGTTTCATATACAGGGTCATTAGTTAACTCCACGCCCAGCTTCTTGAAAATTTTAAAATCACCATCAGTGAGCATTACGGTGGAATGTGCTTGGCAACCCTTCAGCTTCGGCAGCTGCTCCAGCGCCAGCTTCGCAAGACTATCAGTAGCAGCACACATGGACAGGGCTATCAGTACCTCATCCATATGCAGGCGTGGGTTCTTGCTGCCAAGATATTCAGTCTTCAAGCCCTGAATCGGGTTAATATAGGTGGGGGAAATAAGATGCATTTCATCCGCAATTTTACCCAGCGCTTTAATAGCATTGAGTAACACTGCACTAGCAGGCCCCAGTAAATCTGTAGTTTTGCCAGTAACAATCTCGCCATTAGGCAGCTCCAGCGCAATGCAAGCGCACTGACGTGCCTCAGCAACCTCCTTGGCCACCGTAACTACCTTGCGGTCGCTTACACTAACCTTAGCCTGCTTCATGAGAAGCTCCAGCGTATAGACCTCCTGCTTAGTAGCCTCATCCTTAACCATGCGGTTCCAAGACTGATAGTAGCGACGAATAATTTCCTGTCGCGATGCCTCACAACAAACCTCATCATCGCAAATGCAATTACCAGCCATATTTACACCCATATCCGTAGGGGATTTGTAAGGACAATAACCATAAATGCCCTCAAAAATCGCTGCCAAAACAGGATAAATCTCTACATCTCGGTTATAGTTAACAGTCGTTACACCATAAGCCTCCAAGTGGAAGGGATCAATCATATTTACATCCTGCAAATCCGCCGTAGCAGCCTCATAGGCCATATTTACGGGGTGCTTCAAGGGCAGATTCCAAATAGGGAAGGTTTCAAATTTAGCATAACCAGCCTTGATACCCCGCTTATTTTCATGGTAAAGCTGGGATAAGCAGGTAGCCATCTTACCACTACCCGGTCCAGGAGCAGTTACTACTACTAGCGGTCGGCTAGTTACAACGTAATCATTTTTGCCATAGCCCTCGTCACTAACGATATGCTCCACATTATGGGGATAACCCTCAATCGGATAATGGAAATAAACCTTGATATCTAAGTCCTCCAGCTTCTTTTTAAAGCTAGCAATGGACTTTTGATTCTTATATTGCGTAATAACAACGCTACTTACATACAGGCCCTTAGAACGATATACATCTACTAAACGCAACACATCCAAGTCATAGGTCAGCCCTAAGTCGTGGCGCACCTTATTATTTTCAATATCATCAGCGTTGATAGAAATTATCATTTCTGCCTGATCCACCAGCTGCAGCAGCATTTGTAGCTTGCTATCGGGAGCAAAGCCTGGTAGCACACGAGAAGCGTGGTAATCATCGAAAAGCTTACCACCAAATTCCAAATAAAGCTTATCGCCAAATTTACTGATGCGCTCTTTGATATGCTCTGATTGCATCATCAAATACTTATGATTATCAAAACCAACTTTCATCTTAAACTCCCTCGATTTCAATTAAAATCTGCATCTCGCCATAAGGCTCCTCCCCATGGTAAAGCGTATATTCTATTTCCAAATGCCATTTTCCCTTACGGAAATAGTTATACAAATACCGGGTATGGGTCATCAGGGGTATTTCCATATACGGCGTCCGATAAATACTTTTATCCTTATAACCCTTGGCAAATTCCTGGCGATGGTCCACCGTGCCACTACGCATGATAATAAGACGATTTTGGTCCCATTTCAGCGTTGTTTTCGTACCCTCGAGACCAGACTGCGCATCCTCATTATACATTACGTAGTATTTTCCAGCACGCTCAGCCATGGTACCAGTGTAGTTTTGCTCCGTGGATTGACCTTCACCACTTGCATCCTTGCTTAAACTATAAATACGAATCTTAACCGCATCCATTATGCTTCTCCGTAAACACGACTAGAGCCTGCCCCTTTTCGCCATCATAAAACTCTAAACTAAACAAAAAGGTTGCAAGCCCTGCAAGATTTTTGTCAATCTAATGCTCTGTCAAACTGCACTAAAAAGACTTCTATATTCCATAACATTATATAACAGGCGTGAAAATGCGTCAAGAAAAGTCGTAAAAAGTGTTGTGTAACTTAATTTGCGCATTTTTAAACTTGTTTTTCTGTATTCTTATGCGTTTTGACTTGTATAATGAGGCTTTTGTCGATATAATTATACTATCTATTCTACCGGAGGGTTGTTTATGAATTACACAGAAATTATCGTTTTTGTTATCTACCTCGCCTGCATGATTGGCGTAGGCGTTTGGTTCTTTATTAAGGATAGGAATGGCGGTGAAAAATCCTACTTCCTTGGCGGTCGCGAAATGGGTCCATGGGTAACTGGTCTCAGCGCCGGTGCTTCTGATATGAGTGCGTGGGTACTGATGGGCTTGCCTGCTTCCGTTTACGCACTGGGACTTGGCCAAATGTGGATTGGCGTAGGCCTGCTTATTGGCTACACCCTAAGCTGGCTCTTTGAAGCGCCTCGTCTGCGCTCCTTTTCCATTGTGGCAAAGGACTCCATCACAGTACCTCAGTTTTTGACAAACCGTTTCTTATCAAAATCTCGCGTGCTGCAAATGCTCTGCGCAGTTGTATTTCTGATTGCCTATACCATTTACGCAGCCTCCAGTATTAAAGCCTGCGGTACTCTGTTCAACACAGTTATCGGCATGGATGCAACCACGGCCATGTATCTGGCAGCAGTGATTATTGTCAGCTACACCTTCCTGGGCGGCTTCAGTGCTGTCTGCTGGACTGACTTCTTCCAAGGTCTCATCATGCTGGGCGCGCTGCTCGTAGCACCGCTCTTTGCTTCCACCTTTATTAATCCTGCAACAGCCAGCACCATTCCTGTCAATTATTGGAATCCCTATGCTGACTGGCGTGATATCGTTTCCGGTCTCGCTTGGGGTCTGGGTTATTTTGGTATGCCCCATATCATCATTCGTTTCATGTCCCTGGGCAAGCAAAAGGATATGGGCAAGTCCGCTGCTATCGGTATCTGCTGGACGACCTTGATTCTCGTTTTTGCTGTTCTTGTGGGCGTTATCGGTCGTATGTTCCTCGGCTTTGACGAAACTATTAGCAAAAACTCTCTCGTTTTCATCGCCATGGTACGCCAGATTTTCCCGGCTATCATCTCCGGTGTTCTGCTTTCCGCCGTGCTCGCTGCTTCTATGAGTACTGCTGATAGCCAGCTCCTCGCTGCAGCCTCCTCCTTTGCCAGCGATGTATACAAGCCCTTGCTACGTAATGACAAGGCTAGCGATAAGGAAATGCTTTGGGCAGGCCGCCTCGTTGTTTTGGCTATTTCTCTGACTGCTCTCTATATGGCTGCTAATCCTAATGCAGGCTCCATCATGGCTCTCGTTTCTAATGCTTGGGGTGTCTTCGGTGCAGCCTTCGGTCCGGCTATTCTTCTCAGCCTCTTCTGGCGCCGCTTCACCTTCCAGGGTGCTGTAGCAGCCATTATCGTAGGTGCAGTAGTCGATATCGCTTGGTTTACCTTCTATGCCTCCAGCGGCATCTATGAGCTGCTGCCGGGCTTCGCAGCCAGCCTCATCGCCGGCGTAATTGGCGCCTACATGAGCCCTGCTCCTAGCAAGGAAGTCGAAGCCTTGTACGACGAAGCAATTAAATTTGAAGACTAATACATCTAATTAAAACAGGACCTAGAGCTTACAAAGATGAGCTCTAGGTCCTTAAATTTTGCAGCTATATCCTTAAGCTTGCATACCCCAGCTCCTGCTAACTATCTAATCACAGATTGTTTTTAGGGGCTGCTTATGTTAGAATTATACATAATTACTATTTCTCTGCCCCTTGGCAAATTCACTCATAAAGGAGTTTTAATATGTTTACTCCCTTCACTACCGTCGCTTTTTGGTACTGGCTTTACAACCAGCTCTTCTTTTTAATCGGCTCTCTCGGCGTTATGCTCATCCTTTTTGTTACCGGACTCATGCAGTTAGGCGCTGTGGATGCAGTCTTTAGCTTCATTCTCAGCATGGCCCTCCTGCGTATGCTCTACCGCTGGTTTGATCGCTTCTACTGGCGCAGTCGTCTTGAAGAGCTACGCACGACAAGCGTAAAGCTGGCTCAAGCAGCCCTTTTTCCCATCATCGGCGGTTGCACAGTACTTACGCTTTGCTTCGCCTTAGCGGGCGGCAATCATAAAGAAACTATGATCGGCATGCCCTTTCTAGCCGTTATTAATCTCAGTTTTTCCTACCTTCCTTTAGCTAACAGTGTCTGGACTATGCTCGTCCTCGCCATTATTTTCAATCTAATGACATTAGGCTGCTTTTGGAGCTACTGCGAAAAGCACTCTAGTCTCGTGCTGCCACTAAAGCAAATGCTTTATTATCTACTCCTTTGCTTTATCACCTGCACCGCTGTCATCTATTTCTTCACGTTAAAGGCACTCTAAAGGAGCTAACTCATGAAAATCATCATCTCTCCCGCGAAGCAAATGCACATAGATACTGAAGCCTGCGATTGCACCACTCCGCAATTTCTCGCACAAACACAGCAAATCCTAGCGAAGCTGCGCACCATGAGTCTCCCCGAGCTGCAAAAGCTGTGGGGCTGTAACGATGCCCTCGCCGAGCAAAATTTCGAGCGCATACGCCACATGGAGCTAGGACGCAATCTCACGCCCGCTGTGCTCGCCTACGTAGGATTGCAATATACCCACATGGGCCCTCGCGTTCTGGAAAGAACTGCTTGGGACTACATCTGCCAAAATTTGCGCATTCTCTCTGGCTTCTATGGTCTTCTCAAGGCTAACGATGGTGTTACACCTTATCGTCTAGAAATGCAGGCTAAGCTAGCTCTAGAAAGTGCGAAAAACCTCTACCAATACTGGGGGCGCAGCCTCTATGACGCACTTACTAGTGAAGACAAGGTCATTTTAAACCTCGCCTCGAAGGAATATAGCAAGATTATCGAGCCCTACCTGACCGAGGACATCCACTTCGTCACCTGCATCTTCGGCTGCTCTGATAAAAAAGGCGGCTACAAGGTCAAGGCCACCGAAGCCAAAATGGCGCGAGGCAGCATGGTGCGCTGGTGCGCAGAAAACCAAGCGCAAGCACCTGAAGACGTGCAATCCTTTGACACCTATGGTTACCACTTTGAGCCCGAGCTCTCAAGCTCAACTGAATATGTTTTTCTGAAATAAAACAAGGACCTAGTTCAAGCACTACAAAATGCTAAACTAGGTCCTTATTATTTTAAGCTTAAATCCTCTCTGCCCACTCATTTAAAAGCCGCTTACGCTCCCGCCAATCCGGCAAGAGCTTTGTCATCCAGGCATAAAAACGCTCACTATGATTAGCCTCAAAATGATGGCAGAACTCGTGCACAATAATATACTCAATCACACTTTTGGGAAAGAAAATCAGCTTACTATTCAGCGTCATAATATGCTTCTGTACATTCCAAGAGCCCCAGCGCGTCTTCATCTCCCGCACCTTGAGTTCCGGAAAGGGAATATCCTTACCAGATTTAATAAGCAGTTGCGTACGCACAGCCGAAACCATGTTAATAAAGCTATTCCAAGCTAACTTCTTTAGTAGCAGCCGCACTAACTGCCGCTGCTGCTCCACATTGCTCGTGTCAAGCTGAGTGATTATTAGCGTACCATCACTTTGCATGGTTATTTTAGGGACTACCCCCTCAAGTACACGCAACGGATAGGCAAACTCACCAATTTCAACCTTGCTAGGATTGATACGAATAAGCTCCGTAAAAGTCAACTTTTTAGACTCACGCTGCTCCTTCTTCGCCTGCAACCGCTGCTGACTAGCCAGTAACTTCTCCGCATTCGCAGCCACCAGCTCATCGACATACTTCAGAGTAGCACGCAAAGGCGCAGAAACGCGCACGCGCCCGTCCGCATACACATGCATATTAATGTTTTTTATGTTTTTGCGTTCCAACTCATAGCGAAGAGTGTGCGGCCCTGCGTGAATAATACGTTCTGTATCATCGGGCATAATATAACCTCGGATAGAAAAAACTAGAATGAGCAATTAGATTATTGCAAGGCGATACTTTCAGCTTTTAGCGAATGAGTTGCTGAAACAATAGAAGCAAGGGTTCCGTTGAAGTAAATTGTTCTTCAGACAAATAGTACCCCGAAGCTTCGTCATTGTTTCCAACGAAATGAGCGTTAAAAAAGCTGAGTGAGCCGCGATAACTAATTGCGAATTAATTTATTTACTACTTGCCTGCAACCTTTCCATAGCACTCAGGTCTTCTGTCACGGAACAGCCCCCAGCTCAAGCGATCCTCTGCCAGCGCATCAAGATCATACTCCGCATAAAGAATCTCCTCCTGATCACGACCAGCATCCTGAATCAGCGCACCCGTGCCATCCGTCATAAAGGAAGAGCCATAAAATAGCAGGCTAGATTTTTGTCCCGCATTTTCAGCACACGGCTCCACAGTCTCCAAGCCAATACGGTTTGCAGCCACAACCGGCATCAGGTTCGCAGCGCTATGTCCCTGCATCACGCGACGCCAATGCGGCATGCTATCAGTATCGAGAATCGGCTCCGAGCCAATAGCAGTAGGATACAGCAAAAGCTCCGCCCCATTCAGCGCCAAGCACCGCGCCGTCTCGCTAAACCATTGATCCCAGCAAATACCAATGCCAATTTTACCCACACGCGTTGCGAATACCTTAAACCCTGTATTACCAGGCTTAAAATAGAACTTCTCCTGATAAAAATGATCATCAGGAATATGCGTCTTGCGATACACACCCAAATTCGTGCCATCAGCATCAATGCAAGCAATCGAATTATAGAGCTCATTCACATCACGCTCAAAAAAGCTAATCGGGAGCACAATGCCCAGCTCCTTCGCCAGACGCTCGCCCATTTTTACAGCTGCATTTTCACTCACAGGCTCGGCATACGCATAATACTCATAGCGACGTTCCTGACAAAAGTATGGACGCTCCCACAGTTCAGGAAGCAGTACTAGCTGCGCACCCTGAGCCGCAGCCTCGCGCACCAACTCCTCTGCATGGCGCAAATTATCCTCACGGCTTGCTGCACAGCGCATCTGTACAGCTGCCACCTTAATCTTTCTCATAACGTATTCCCTCCGGAATCTGTTGCGTAATGCAGTGAATATTGCCACCGCCAGTTAAAATAGCCCTAGCTGGAATCTGCACAACCCTGCGCTCGGGGCACAGCTCTGCTAAAATGGCCGCCGCCCGCGCGTCACTTGCTGCGTTCTCGCCACCAAAGGCCGGCAGCACCACACTGTCATTACTAAAATAAAAATTCACATAGCTCGCAGCGAGTCTCTCACCAGCCTCGCGCATATCCTCGCCCTCCACAAAATCGAAGCCTGCAACCTCCTCCTCAGAGATGCATACCGGAACGTCAGGAATAGGAAGTTTATGCACGCTCAGCTTGCGACCCCTGGCATCCGTAGCCTGCTCAAGATACTCCATACTAGCCTTACTCAACGCGTACTGCGGGTCATCCTCCTTATCCGTCCAGGCCAGTACTACCTCACCCGGGCGAATAAAAGCGCAGACATTATCAACATGCTCATTCGTCTCGTCATTATAAATGCCATGCGGCAGCCACAGCACCTTCTCCACATTCAGGTACTCCTTGAGCTTCGCCTCGATTTGCGCCTGCGTTAACTCAGGATTGCGTCCCGCACTCAAAAGGCAGGAGGCTGTTACCATCGCCGTACCCTCGCCATCCACATGAATGGAGCCACCCTCAAGTACGAAGGGAGCCGCATCATAGAGCGCATAGTTCTGCCTTTCAGCAAAGGCAGACGCAAATGCGTCATCCTGCTCATAATCGGGATAGAGTCCATCCACCTCGCCACCCCAAGCGTTAAAACGCCAGTTAATACCTCGCACCATGCGTCCTGCGGTCTCATCCTTTACTACAAAGGTGGGACCGATATCGCGTGCCCAGCTATCATCCGTAGGGATATCGAGCAGCTCAGCATTATCAATGTGCGCAACTGCACGCTCAGCGCGCGCCCAATGCTCGACGTTGCGCTTATCACAGGCTACAAAAACGCGCTCACTTAAAGCAATCGCTTTAATTACTGCCGTAAAAGCTTCGCAAGCAGCCTCCGCACCAAAGCTCCAGGAGCCCGGGCGCTGCGGCCACACGATGATGCAACCAGCGTGACGCTCGTACTCAGCAGGCATGCGGTACCCGTCAGCACGAGGAGTAGAATTTGTGAGCATCATGAAAGTCTCTCCTTAAAATCACTATACCCAAAGCGGCGCACCAGCTCCGTCGTACCATCCTTCTTCAAAAGCACAATATCAGGCAGGGGCATGCCGTTAAAGGTATTATTCTTTACCATGGAATAAATTGCCATATCCTCGAAAATCAGCTTATCGCCAACCTTGATTTCGTCATCAAAGCTATAGTCACCAATCACATCGCCCGCTAAGCAGGTCATTGAAGAGAGGCGATAAGTATGTGCCTTCGCCTCGGCCTCGCCTGCATGGCGCAGGGGCGGACGATAGGGCATCTCCAGTACGTCCGGCATGTGGCAGGCAGCACTCGCGTCAAGAATCAGAATATCGAGACCATTATGCACGATATCCATAACCTCGGTCACGAGATAGCCCGCATTCAGCGCTACTGCTTCGCCCGGCTCTAAGTAAACCTCAAGGTTATACTTTTCGCGAATATATCTCAAAAGCTCAATCAGCGCCTCCACATCATAATCACTACGCGTGATATGGTGACCGCCACCAAGATTTAACCACTTCAACTGGCCAAAAAATTTGCCAAATTTAGTCTCAAAGGCTTTAAAAGTGCTAATCAGGTCATCGCTATTTTGCTCGCATAGAGTATGAAAATGAAGCCCCTCCACACCTGCAGGCAGCTCATCAGGGAAATTCGCCAGCGTAACGCCAAGACGAGAGCCCACAGCACAAGGATCATAAATAGCATGCTCCGCTTCCTGAGTAGAATACTCCGGATTAATGCGAATACCCACACTCACGCCCGCCTTACTCCAAACTGCGCGATGCTTTTCGAGCTGCGCAAGAGAGTTAAAAATGATATGGTCGCAGATTTGCACTAATTCATCCATATCCTCAGCCTTATAAGCAGGCGCAAAAACATGGTTCTCCTTGCCCATCTCCTCATGCCCCAAGCGTGCTTCAAAAATGCCACTTGCCGTCGTGCCAGCGAGGTACTCTCCCATCAGAGGGTAAAGGCGAAACATGGAGAAGCATTTTTGTGCCAAAAGAATATGGCAGCCCGTCTCCTCCTGTACATGACGCAAAAGCTGCAAATTTTTAATTAATTTCGCTTCGTCCACGACATAAGACGGAGTAGGCAGTGCCTTCAGCACTGCCTCCTCTTTTTCTGCGCGTAGACGTTCCTGTAGAGCCTTGATTTTGGCAGCCCCCTTTTCTGTGCTCACCACATAACCAGGCATCATATTTTCCTTCGTCATCGCAATATTCCTATTTATTACTCAACCAGAACAGGGTTTTCATCAACTACCCAAGGCAAGCCGAACTTGTTCAGCATATCCATATACGGATCCGGATCAAACTCTTCAACGTTGAAGACGCCCTTACCCTGCCACTTTTTCGTTACAACAAGAGCGGTACCAATCATAGCAGGTACACCCGTGGTGTAGCTAATTGCCTGGGAACCAACCTCTTTATAGCACTCCTGATGATCGCACACATTGTAAATAAAGACAGTCTTTTTCTCGCCATTTTTAGTGCCGGTAAAAATGCAGCCAATATTAGTCTTACCCACAGTGCGAGGACCCAGAGAAGCGGGATCCGGCAAAAGTGCCTTCAGGAACTGAATGGGCACAATCTCATGACCCTCGTACATCATCGGTTTAGTAGAGAGCATGCCCACGTTCTCTAAGCACTTCATGTGAGTCAGATAGCTCTGGCCAAAGGTCATGAAGAAGCGAATGCGCTTTACGCCAGGGATATTTTTAGCAAGAGATTCAATCTCCTCATGATGCAAGAGATACATATCCTTCATGCCCACCTCAGGGAAATTGTATTCACGTTTAATGGACATCGCAGGAATTTCAATCCATTTGCCATTTTCCCAATAGGAGCCCGGTGCGGAAACCTCGCGCAGGTTAATTTCGGGGTTAAAATTCGTTGCAAAGGGATAACCATGGTCACCGCCATTGCAGTCCAGAATATCGATAGTATCGATTTGGTCAAAATAATGCTTCAGTGCATAAGCGGAGAATACACTGGTTACACCAGGGTCGAAGCCAGTACCCAGAAGCGCCATAATGCCAGCCTTTTCGAATTTCTCTTTATAAGCCCATTGCCAGGAATAGTCGAAATAAGCGGAGAAGCCCTCCTCCTCACAGCGCTTGTCATACACAGCGCGCCATTCGGGGTCATCAATATTTTCGGGCTCATAATTCGCAGTATCAATATAGTCCACCTTGCACTCTAAGCAAGCATCCATAATCGTCAGGTCCTGATAAGGCAGAGCCACGTTCAGCACTGCATCCGGCTGGTAGGACTTAATCAAAGCAACCAGCTCATCCTTCTTATCTGCATCCACCTGTGCGGTGGTGATTTTCGTAGTAGTAGTGGGCGCCAGCTTTGCAGCTACAGCGTCACATTTGGATTTCGTACGGCTAGCAATGCACAGCTCCGTAAAAACCTCACTGTTTTGGCAGCATTTGGCGATAGCTACGCCAGCAACGCCACCGCAGCCGATTACTAATAATTTACTCATGGTACTTCATCTCCTTATATTTATCTTTAACTTATTTGTTTTTGTTTACTAAATTAGTACATCTGTCAGTGTGCATTAGAAGTGCCAGATAACAAGTAACAATGCAATTGACGCAGCGCAGGCGTACTAGAAGTACGTCGAGCAAGTCTACAAATTGTTGTGAAGGAAGACGATGCTTATGATGCGTCGCAACTATTTCTCTTCTTCCTCTAGCATATCCTCTACATACTTAGGAAGCATAAATGCTCCCTTATGCAGATTTGCAGAATAATACCAGGTCTTAATACCGCGTGCCTTCCACTTCACGGGGTCGAAATCCTTCAGCGGATGGTACTTCTTGGACGTGAAGCCAAAGAGCCAATAGCCGGAGGGACAGGTCGGAATTGCGGCCTGATAAACACGGCTAATGGGAAAGCTGTGACTCGCCTTGCGATGCATAGCGCGGCAGGTCTCCTCATCCTCATCGTAGAAGGGACTGCCATGCTGGTAAACCATGATGCCATCCTCCTTCAGAGCGCGGAAACAGTTACCATAAAATTCCTTTGTAAAAAGACCTGCAGCATGCCCTAAGGGGTCAATCGCATCGTTAATAATTAAATCATACTCATTGAGCTTAGAGCGTAGGAAGCGCAAACCATTCGCATTGTAAATAGTCACGCGCTCATCATCCAGGCCAACGGCGTTATCGGGAAAATAATCACGGCACACATCAATAAAAACGTGATCCGTCTCCACCACATCAATCTCCTCAATTTCGGGATAGTGGGATAGTTCACGCGCCACGCCGCCATCCCCACCACCAATAACGAGCACCTTCTTCACATGGGGGTGCACCGCCATCGGCACATGGACGATCATCTCGTCATAAATAAACTCGTCCTTTTGGGAGAAAACAATCGTGCCGTCGCAAGCAATGAAGCGACCAAATTCCTTGGAGTCAAACACGTCAATACGTTGAAAGTCCGTATCCTCCCCAAAGAGCTGTTTTTCTATTTTAATCTCAAGCTTGACATCGTCAGTATGGTAGTCAGCAAACCAGAGCTCCAATTCATCACAACCTTATTATATTAAACTTTTAACCTACGCTTATCAAAACGCGCTAGAAGGTACCAGATACGAGGCGGGCCGACGCAGACGTATAATTAATACTTCAAGGAGGCCCACTGAAGTAGATGGTGCCTTATCGTGCGTTTAATCTCTAAACAAGTACATTTATATTATTTACCTCAGGGTCTTCCGGCCCCTGCATCGAGCATCCCTTTTCCTTCGCATAAATAATATACTCAATAATCTCCTTCGTAATAACCTCGCCCGGAGCCAGAATCGGAATACCCGGTGGATAGCACATCACGAACTCAGAGCAAATACGTCCCGCAGTCTCGCGAATAGGTAGGGACTCATCCTTGGCATAAAACGCTGCCTGGGGCGATACCACCACCTGGGGCGCAATATATTCCGTATTGAGCATCTTAGAAGTGTCACGCGAGTAAAGGCGCTTCACATCAGCCAGCGCGCCCACAAGGCGCTCAATATCCTGGATTCTATCACCAATGGACACATATGCGAGGATATTCGCGATATCACCGAACTCAATTTGAATATCGTACTCATCACGCAACAGGTCATACACCTCAATGCCAGCTAAGCCGATATCGCGCGTATACACTGAAAGCTTTGTCACATCAAAATCATAAATACTGCTGCCATTAATCAGCTCACGACCATAAGCGTAGTAGCCGCCAATGGAATTGATTTCCTCGCGTGCGTACTCTGCCATCTCTGCCACCTTAGCAAAGGAGGTCTCGCCCCGCATATAGAGATTGCGGCGGGAAATATCGAGACTGGAAAGCAAAAGATAGGATGCACTCGTCGTCTGCGTCAGATTGATAATTTGGCTCACATATTCCCAGTTTACATTCGGTCCAGTCAAGAGCAGCGAGCTCTGCGTCAAGCTACCGCCGGACTTATGCATGGACACGGAGGCCATATCCGCTCCGGCAGCCATAGCCGTCACTGGCATATTCGGTCCAAAGTAGAAGTGCGTGCCATGGGCTTCATCCACCAAGCAAAGCATATTATGCTCATGCGCCAGCTTCACAATGGAGCGCAAATCAGAACAAATGCCATAATAAGTTGGGTTATTGACAAGTACAGCCTTGGCATCGGGATTGGCTTTAATCGCAGCCTCAACCTCATTCGTTTTCATACCTAGGGAAATTCCTAATCGAGCATCCACATCGGGGTTAATATAGACAGGAATTGCACCGTTTAGAACCAAGGCATTAATGACGCTTTTATGCACATTGCGCGGCAGGATAATCTTATCCCCGGCTTTAGTTGAAGATAGCACCATGCTCTGTACGGAGGAGGTAGTACCTCCAACCATGAAGAAGGCATGTGCTGCACCGAAAGCATCTGCAGCCAGCTGCTCCGCATCCCGAATTACGGATACAGGATGACAGAGATTATCCAGCGGCTTCATGGAATTGACATCCAGGTTTACGCATTTTTCTCCCAGCAGCTCCCTTAGCTCAGGATTGCCGCGACCACGCTTATGGCCGGGCACATCAAAGGGTACCACGCGTTTTTTACGAAAAGCCTCGAGTGCCTCGTAAATAGGCGCGGACAGTTGTGAAAGTTTCTCCATAATTATATTCTCCCCAACAAATAAATAAAGACAGGTGCGCTAATCATCACCTGTCTTTGAAAAATTCCCTGTTTTCCCTATGGGCGCCTAAGGCACTTTTACGAATATAGGGCGCAACTTACTTTCAGAGTTTGTAAGCAAATACTTTTACTACTCTTATTGACCGTTTCACAAGTGATACTGATTTTGATTGCTAGCAATCACCTTATAAAATTTGAGCCGAGGCTCAATCAATAATGTGGCCTAGGGCCACGCCGGCAGCAGTCCCGCCTGTCCGTATGGGCTTGACTCTACATTTTCCTTTGCAGAGTGGACTAATATTTGCATGAAAGCAGCCTGCATTCATGTAATTTAATTGTAGCATTTTTATGCAGTTTCAGCAAGAGCTTTAACAAAATAAAAAGGCAGACTCAGCCGAAACTGTGCCTGCCTTTTGCATAAATGTACTATATTTATTTTTTATCCTCAAATTTTACGTAATCCGCAATACCAAGACCCGGAGCTACCATTGGCAATACCATGTCCTTGGGACTAATCGTAGCCTCAATCACATAGGGCTCACGCACCTCCATAGCACGGGATACAGCATCAGCCAATGCCTCAGGAGTATCGACATGTTCGCCCTTAATGCCAAAGGCCTCCGCATATTTAACAAAATCAACATAGCCAGGCATCTCGCACGCAGTGAAGCGTTTATTAAACTGCACTGTCTGTAGTTGACGAATCATGCCCAAGCCACTGTTATTGAAAACAATCGCAATTACAGGAATCTTGTAGCTGGAAATAGTGAAGAGCTCTGAGCCCGTCATCTTGAAGCCGCCGTCACCGCTAAGGCTAATGGCCCTACTCTGTGGACGTGCCAGCTGCGCACCCATTGCTGCCGGCAGGCCGAAGCCCATTGTTCCCAGACCGCCACTCGTCACGAGCTGACGAGCGAACTCAATCTTCAGGTGCTGCGCAGCCCACATCTGGTGTTGACCTACGTCCGTTGTAATAATGTAATCCTTACCCTTAATAACAGGATTCAACGCCTTGAAAAACTTAGGTGCTTCTTCGTCGCCAAAATCAGCATCCATATCGGGCCAAGTTGCAATTAAATCCCACCAAGCGGAAAGGTCATGCGGCACACTGCCCTTCTCTAAAAGGTTCAGCGTCATATTCATGTTGCCCGTAATACCAATGCTAGAGTCGATATTCTTATCAAGCTCCGCAGGGTCAATATCGAGATGAATAATTGTTTTATTAGCGCTATAACTGGAACGCTCACCCGTTACGCGATCGTTAAAGCGACTGCCAACAGCCAGGATCAAATCGGCATTTTTAATCGCGTTATTAGCGCGCTCGTGGCCGTGCAAGCCTGTCATACCGAGGAAAAGGCTACGGTACGCACTAATCGCACCCAAGCCCATCAGTGTGCTTACAACAGGAATGTGCAGCTTCTCGCACAGATGCATCGCATCATATTCGGCATCAGCACTAATAACACCGCCACCGATGAGCATCACGGGGCGCTGTGCCTTATTAATTGCAGCGACTGCTGCAGCCACCTTATCCTTATCTGGTAGCACGGGCGGCAAGTCATGCAAGCGGTCAGGAGTATACTCTATCAATGCAGTCTGCACATCACGAGGCACGTCAACCAATACAGGTCCAGGACGCCCCTCCTTAGCCAATTGGAAAGCCAAGCGCAGGGTCTGCGCCAAGTTCTCGGGCTTTTTCACAAGAAAGTTATGCTTCGTTATCGGCATCGTGATACCAGTAATATCCACCTCTTGGAAGGCATCATGCCCAATCAGCGCACGCTGTACCTGCCCAGTAATCGCTACTACAGGAGTAGAATCCAAGAATGCAGTAGCGAGACCTGTAACGAGATTCGTCGCACCCGGACCAGAGGTAGCAATGCACACGCCCACCTTGCCGCTAGCACGTGCAAAGCCGTCCGCTGCATGTGCAGCCCCCTGTTCGTGCGCCGTCAATATATGTTCAATAGAGCTCTCTCTCAAAGCATCATAAAATGGCAAAATCGCCCCACCGGGGTAACCAAAAACAGTTGTTACGCCCTCCTCGGCCAAAACCTTGACCATGATCTCAGCACCGGTCAATTGCATGGGCTCACATCCTTTCATCATACACATCTATCTCAAATCGTTCTTGCTTTATCAGCACTGGGCCATTGATAACGGGAATCCTCTACAGCCAGGGCAGCATCGCCGCGCTCTAGCGCAACAAGACCCGTCTGCACCATTTCACTAATACCATACGGACGCATAATATCAACAAAAGCTCTGAGCTTGCCTTCGTCGCCCGTAGCTACAAAAATCAAAGATTCACCGGTAACATCTACCGCATGCGCACGGAAAACCTCTGCCAGCTGCAAAAGCTCCATGCGTTTAGCTCCTGCGTGCACCTTTACAAGCACCATGCTACGCGTTGCGCTCGAACGTGGCGGCAACACCTTTACCTTTTCGACCTCAACAAGCTTTGCTAGCTGCTTACACACCTGTACTACCGTAGGCTCATCAGCCTCCATAGTCACGGTCATACGAGAAAATTCTGGATTTTGGGTAGTACCCACGGCCAAGCTATCGATATTATAACCTCTACGGGAAAACATCCCGGCTACTCTCATCAAAACACCGGGCTGGTTACGTACAACAATGGATAAAATTTGCTCCATACCTGTCCCTCCTACAAATAATGCCCCCATCTGCGCCAAAAGCAGACAGGGGCTAGCCTGTTGGAATAAATTATGCCAATTGTTCCATTTTTTGTCAAGAATTTTGTAATATTTCTTATTTCTATCAGCCAATTATGCTTTTTGTGTAAACTATATAACAAAAAGGCGTCGATTCTAGCTACAAGAACATAACTAGAAACGACGCCTCTGCTTTTGCTCCGACTATCTATTACCCTTAATCATCATCAGAGCCTGTGCCAACTCATCCAAAGAAATACTATCGTTATTCTTTGCGGGTGCTTCCTGACCATCAATGTCCACGAAGAAGCTACTCATAGGGCACTCAAGAATCTCGTGTAGCTTGTACAAGTTGTCTAGAGTAACATTATTACGGCCGCTCTCAATGTTACTCATATGAGTTTGGCTGATACCCATTCTTTGAGCCAGCTCCGTTTGCTGCAAATGCTTAGCAAAGCGCAGCATTTTAATTCTTGTACCAACAATTTTTGCGATATCCTTCATAACGCAGCACACCTTTCCATTAAAATTATTTATCTCCATTAGAGTTCATAATAGTATTATATTTGCTAACTTTAACAAAGTCATAGTTACTAATGTAAAGTTTTCTTTAATTATACCACGATTTTTGACACTATACAATAATTTTTTAGTGTGTGTTCAATATTAGAATGTAGTTTTTTCAACGTTAGAATATAATGATTATCTAAGAGGGTGATACATTAAATAATACTAATATTGTGTTTACTGCTTCAGCAACAACAAAAAAACCGTTCACAACATTGTGAACGGTTCTGTTTGCATTTGGTGATTCACCGGGGATTCGAACCCCGGACACCCTGATTAAAAGTCAGGTGCTCTACCGACTGAGCTAGTGAATCACTTGGCTGGGGCGGCTGGACTCGAACCAACGCATGCGGGAGTCAAAGTCCCGTGCCTTACCGACTTGGCTACGCCCCAATCAGATAAATGGTTAACCTCAGAATGACTGGCATCCTTTAGGTGGGGTGACTGGTGGGAGTCGAACCCACGCGTAACGGAGCCACAATCCGCCGTGTTAACCACTTCACCACAGCCACCAAATTGTTTCCAAACTCAATAGCTTGGCGACGAATGTTATTATACTATATTAGC
>JAXEPX010000077.1:0-3327 GCA_034117325.1 Phascolarctobacterium sp.
CTGAACATGGTGCTGTTGAAGCTATTCCACTGTTCATCCGTCATCTTATCCCCATATTTAGCTCTAATATGCTCTGCAGCCGAGATTAAAAAGCCTGCAGTACCGCAAGCAGGGTCGCAAATCATATCGTCAGGGTTAGGATCAATCAATGCTACCATCATGTCACGGATTTGCTTCGGCGTGCGGAATTGGCCATTAGTGCCAGATGAAGCCGCCTTGCCTAGCATGTATTCGTAAAGGTCACCTTGCATATCCAATTCTTGGATATCATGCTGGTATAAATCCTCCATACCAGTGATAACCTTCGTTACTACTTCTGCTGTCGGTATCTCAAACAAAGCGTCCTTCATAAACTTAGTAAAGGCGCTTTGCATACCATTATCCTTAGTTGGGTCATCAGGAATAGGAATAACTTCGCCAGTTTCATCCACATCAGGTATTCTGCCATACTTCATCTCCTTAATGGCAGGAAACACCTTCACCCGTAGCGTTTTAAAAATAACCTCAGGGTCTGCGTCCTTCAATTTGCTCCAACGCATGCTCTGACCTGATTCGCTTTCAGGGAAAATCATTTCAACTTTACCCTTAATGCCACGCATTTTAAACGCTGCTGCTTTCTTCTCGTTCTTTATTTCCTTTTGGTCCAGCGAGCGGATGAACATTAAGTAGGTAATTTGCTCAATAACCTTGAACGGCATGGTGAGGCCACCAGCCCAAATATCAGTCCAAATTTTGTCAATTTTATTCTTAATCACGCCTGTAATCATGCAAAAACCCTCCTTCTGGTAATAAAACCTCTTCCACCTAGTTAACAATTATATCATTTTGAAGTGTCAAAATCTGTCCATCTCAATTTGGCCCGCTAAATTTTTTCTTCTTTTAGCGCTTTATCAGCATTGACCTTAGTGTAAAACGTGGATGAGGCCATACCGTACTTTTTCATTAGCGATACGGCTGTTACCTCCCCTGCTTCCCACTTAGCACGGTCTTCTGGCCAGCAGTCTGGTAGCTGCTTTTCTGGTCTTCCAAATTTAACTCCACGCTTTACAGCTGCATCAATGCCTTCACGCTGTCGCTTGCGGATATTCTCCCTCTCTGTCTCGGCCATGGTGGCTAGCACCTCAATGAGGATATTGTTTACCATCTCCATGAGCATTTTCTGCAGCTTGCTGTCGAACTGGCTATAATCAATCAAAGTTGTTGGCAGGTTTAGGATGCGGACGAATACTCCTTTATTCTTGAAGTATTCCAGCTCATTTTTAATTTCCTCTTTATTTCTGCCTAGGCGCTCCATCTCGTGTATGTAAATGGTATCGCCCGGTCTCACTACGTTCTTTAATGCCTGATACGCTGGCCTATTAAAATCTTTGCCAGATAGCTTGTCGGCGAAAATGTCTCGTTCATTAGCAACATACTGCCTCAGGCTATCAATCTGGCGAGCCAAGTTCTGGTCCTTGCTGCTTACCCTGATGTAGCCGAATGTCTTATTGAAATTACTGTCCATGGCAAAATACCTCCATGGCAACATTATATCAAAAATGCACGGAATTTACCATGTATTTTTCGTGTATGCTCGATTTTTATTTTATACTTTTTAGAGTGTTTTTTTGCCTTCTTTTTGTCCGCTTTTTCCATGCTCGTTAAAGTGTAGTTTATCGAGCATGGGCTTTTATACACATCATCATTGTGTATGTGTATTGTGTATGATTACTACACAATATAGTTGTGTAATCTATCTGCTTTTTTATTGTTGTAATGATTCTGCAACAAACATTTAGCCATAAATAGCAGGAATAATGATACAATTGTCGAATCTCTCAATGTCTAAGTCCCTTGTTGTAATCGAGAAAGAGTGCTTTTGTTAAGGAGAGTGTAGTCATGAAAAAAAAGTATTTAGTTGGAAGCTTTTTATTAGCGACCTTTTTGTTAACTAGTGGTATCAATAGTGCTGATGCGGCTATGAGCTACGAAAAAGCATTACAGTATGAACAGGCTCATTCTGAAGAAGTTCATTCATTTACTGATAAGCAAAAGGATATATACGGAGAAAAAAACAAAAGAAGATTTATAGGTCTATTTGGCAAAAACGGGCTATTGCATACTGGTAATACGTTTGCTGGCTCTGCTCAGAGAACTTTTTTCAATTATCTTATTGATTATGGATTTGCAAATATCCCTATGGAACCATATGCGTATATCAGATGGGCAGCAGACCTTGCTGGTAGACCTGATAAAGGGTACGAACCTAAAACTTTACAAATAGTATTTGAAGATAATCACATCCAACAGTTTTCACTAGAGGGATGGGAATATCGTAGTGAGTATATAGCAGGGTTCTTCGGCGGAAGCACCGCACATAATTACAATGGCAGAATTAAACTGAATAGATTTGAAATCTATGAAATGTCCTTGCATGGAAAGATTGTTTCCGCGTCCATGGATGCTGGCGATGGCACTATTAAGCATTTCTTCTATTCTGGAGATAAAGACGCCGATAAAAAAGTTTTGCTTACAAAAGGCATAAAGCATTCTATGAAGATACTTGAAATAGATCCTGCAGCAATGCCCGCAGAGTATGAAGCATACAGAAAACAGCAAGAGGAAGAACGACTAGCCAAATTGAGAGCTGAAGTTGAAAAAGAAATTAAAGCAGAGCAGGAAAAAGAGGCTTTGAAAAAACAGATACTTGAAGAAATGAAATTAAAAGAACAAAATAAGGCTGTTCCTAAATAAATAAAAGCTCCCACAAAGGGGAGCTTTTATTTTTTATAGACCTCTTATATACTTTTCTGCTTCCTCAGAATCATCAAATGCATGTAGCTCTACAGTACACTCATCTGGCAAATACAATGCTTCTTCCATGGCAAACGAGGCGATCATTCCCACGCCTATAGCCGTTCTAGCCACATTTTCCCCATCTTTCATAATGTTGGCCACTATTATTTGCTCATTATCCTGTTTGTTGCGTCTCTTCTGTTCCTTTTCTTGCCTGTCTCTTTCTATTCCAGCAAACATTAGGAGTCTATCCCTTGCTCCCTCACACTCGGTTAATTTAAATCCATAAGCCATTCGCATATAGGAACTATCTGTGTCTTCCAAGCCATCGTACTCTTTGATTTTTTCCTGCAGCTCCTTAATTTTGCTATTCAAAACGGTGATTTCGCTGCAAATAATATCAGCCAGAGTGGCTGCCCCTAATTTTTCCAGCTCTTGTTTATCCATACCGATATACACTCCTTTCGTGGGTGTCTACTAATGATAATTATGCCATAATACTATGTTTTTGTGAAGCTTTCTCCGGTTATACTTTACTCACCTGTTTTATCG
>JAXEPX010000078.1:0-17545 GCA_034117325.1 Phascolarctobacterium sp.
CTGTTGCTGTTGGCTTTGCCCGTATCCTGTGCCAATGTGCTGGTACCGGTGACCAATAGCATTGATGTGCTTCTGGTGCCGGGATATCTCATTGACAGCGGCTTCACAGTGGAGCAGGCTACCACCCTTTTTGGCTATTTAGCGGGCATGGCTCAGCCCCTACTGCTGCTGGCAACCATTCCCACCATGAGCCTGGCTACGAGTCTAGTGCCGGCCATTGCCGAGGCCTATACCCTCAAGCGGACGGATATTATCGCTGAAAAGGCTGCCACTGCCATGAAGCTGTGCTGTCTAATTACTGTTCCTGCGGCTGTGGGCATGGCTGTTCTGGCAGAGCCCATTAGCCTGTTGCTATACGGCACAGCAAAGGCAGGCACGGCCATTATGCATTCGGCACCCTCCCTGTGGTTTTTGGGTATGCATCAGGTGACTACGGGCATGCTGCAGGGCATGGGCCACAGCAATTTGCCCATGGTGCATATGCTGGTGGGTATTATCGCCAAGCTGTGCGCCGTATGCCAGTTGACCAATGCGACCTGGAATATTGCTGGAGCTGCCTGGGCTACCAATATTAATTTTGGCCTGACGGCCCTGCTGAATATTTTGGCCTTGCGTTATTACAAGATTAGCTTTCGTTGGTATAATATAATAAAGATTATGGTGGCTGCATCGCTGATGGGTTGGGCTGCCTGGTGGAGCCAGCAGCTGTGGGCGCCTGTAATGGGCGTGATTATGGCGACTATCTGCGCCATGATTTTGGCGGCGCTGCTCTATGCAGTGCTGCTCTTCCTGATGGGTGTAGTGTCAAAGCAGGAGCTGGCACAGCTACCTGTACTGAAAAAGATTTTTAAGCAGAGAAAGAAGGCATAATATGGGCATGATTACAATTGTGGGCCTGGGACCGGGTGCTGTAGGTCATTTATCCTTGGAAACCATGAGCATTATGCAGGGCTGTGAGCAGGTGATTCTGCGCACTGCCGTGCACCCCACTGTGGCTGAATTAGCAAAGCAGGGTGTCAAGTATACGTCCTGCGACGATTTATACGAGGCAGGTGCTTCCTTTGAGGAGGTTTATCAAAATGTGGTGACGAGAGTGCTGGCTGCCGCCCACAAGGGTGATGTAGTTTATGCTGTGCCCGGTAGTCCCCTGGTGGCTGAAAAGACCGTGGTGCTTTTGCGGGAGCAGGCCAAAGCACAGAACCTTGAACTGGCCATTAAGCCTTCCATGAGCTTTTTAGATTTGGCTTATGTGGCTTTGGGCATTGACCCTATTGCTGGCCTACGCATTATTGATGCGCAGGATTTTGGGGCCATTGCTGATGCTGGGCAATATCCCTTGATGATTACCCAGGTGTACAGCCAGCTGGTAGCCAGTGATTTAAAAATTGCCTTGATGGAAAATTTGCCCGATGAGTATGAACTCTATTTTCTGCGCAATATGGGCTTGGAGGATGAAGAGTGCCGTCCTGTGAAGCTATTTGAACTGGATAGGCAGCCAAAAATTGACCACCTGACCAGTGTGTATATTCCACCTATGGGTGAGGATGAGAATATGCCCTGTGGTATCATGGCCTTTGGCGAGGATGAGGAAGAAGAGGCAGTAGAAAACATGGTGGATACTGCTTCCTTTGATGATGTGGATATCCAGCCCCTGGTTGATGTAATGCGCACCCTGCGTGAGCCCGGTGGGTGCCCTTGGGATCGGGAGCAGACCCATGCCTCCATTCGTAGCAATATGATTGAAGAGGTTTACGAATATTTGGAGGCTGTGGATGCAGAGGATACCGAGGGTATGCGAGAAGAGCTGGGCGATATTTTAATGCAGATTGTTTTTCACGCTCGCATGGCCGAGGAGGCAGGTCGCTTTGACTTGCAGGATGTAATTGACGAGGTGGTGGACAAGCTCATTCGTCGTCATCCCCATGTATTTGGTGAAACCAAGGTTACTGGCTCCGACGAGGTTTTGGTTAATTGGGAAGCCATCAAAAAGACCGAAAAGACAGAGCGTAAGCATGTTTTGGATGGTGTAACCCAGGGCCTGCCTGCGCTGTTGCGTGCCTACAAGCTGCAGAGCAAGGCTGCTAAGGTGGGCTTTGACTGGCCGGATACGAAGGGCGTATGGGCCAAGGTCGAGGAGGAGCTGGGCGAATTTAAGGAAGCATTGGCTAGCGGTAATAAGGCCGCTGCAGAATCCGAGCTTGGTGATGTGCTCTTTGCTATTATCAATTATGCACGTCATTTTAAGATTGAGCCCGAGGTTGCTTTAAATGGCACCAATAATCGCTTCGCTAAGCGCTTTGCTCATGTGGAAGCATGTGTAGAGGAAAGTGGTAAAGCTTGGCAGGATTTTAGCCTTGAGGAGCTTGATAAGTTCTGGAACGAGGCTAAAGCGACTGAAAAAGAGCTAAAATGAGCAATAGTTGAAAAATAGTAAGGAAATTTTAGAAAAAGGCTTGCAGGAAAAGGCTAGACAGTGTAGAATACTATTGCTAGTTAATGTGAGCCGCGTGCTCTGAAACGAAATTTGACGAAAGAAAACCAAAAAGGAGGAAAAATAATGAACAAGACTGAGTTAATTGCCGCTGTTGCTGAAAAAGCTGGCTTAACCAAAAAAGATGTTGAAAAAGCAATTTCCGCTACTCTGGAAACCGTAAAGGAAGAGGTAGCAAAAGGTGGCAAGGTACAGGTTGTAGGCTTTGGTACTTTCGAAGCGCGCACCCGCAAAGCTCGTATGGGCAAGAACCCTCAAACCAAAGAAGCAGTAGAGATTCCGGCTGCTACTGTACCGGCATTCAAGGCTGGTAAAGCATTTAAAGACGTTGTTAACGCAAAATAATTTTGTGTAAAAAGTGCCCGGCTCTTGTGGTCGGGCATTCTGTTTTTAGGCTATTATTGCAGGAGGTACTTCATGAGCAGACGTAGAAGGAAAAAATCCCGTGGCTTTATGTTGTTCATGCTTGCGGTAGTGGCTTTATGCTTATTTGTAATAGGCAAGCAGGAATACAAGATATATCTTATTAAGCAGGAGCAGGCAGCAACCCAGAAGCGTATTGATGCTCTGAAGCAGCAAAAAGCTGCTCTGGAAGCTGAGCGCAAGCGTTTGGACGACCCCCGCTATATTGAAAAATTAGCTCGTGAGGACTACAATATGGTGGGCAAAAACGAGGTGCCGCTGTTCATAGTTGATGAAAAAAAGCAAGCAGAGCAAAAGTAAAGCATTTTGTTCTGCTTTTTTTGTTGACACTTTTAATTTTTAAAGAGTATAATACAATAGTATCAATGAATTTTTAAGGGGGATTTTTTTCTCGATGTCACTTGAAGTAGGTGCAATTGTTGAGGGTGAAGTCACTGGCATCACCAATTTTGGCGCTTTTGTCCAATTACCGGAGGGCAAGGTTGGCCTGATTCATATTTCCGAGGTATCCAATGTTTATGTTAAGGATGTGCATGACTTCTTAAAGGAGCATGACAAGGTTAAGGTCAAAGTGCTGAGCGTTGACGAGCGTGGTAAAATCGGTCTGTCTATTAAACAGCTGACTCCGCCGCCGGCAGCAGCTCCTCAACAACCGAAGCCGCAGCGTCCGCAAAACGAAAATCGTGAACGTCGTGTTGGTATGCGTCCGCAAAACGCTCGCCCTGCAAGTCCTGTTTCCTTTGAGGATAAGCTGTCTAAATTCTTGAAGGATAGTGATGACCGTATGTTGGATTTAAAACGTAATACTGAATCTAAACGTGGTGGTCGCGGCGCTAGACGTGAAAGATAAGCTTGGATAATGGGGGCACTCGGTGGGGTGCCCTTAATTTACGTGGAGCAAAACTGAAATAAGAGGTATGACTATGGAGGTCCATCCTTTAATTTTTAAATTATTTAAAGCTTTGCGCTTGCATTTGCAACGGGATCAGCATTATCTTTTAGCAGTGAGTGGTGGTTCGGATAGCATGGCTTTGCTCAGTGCGTGTCTAGAGCTTGCCAAGAAGGGCTGGGGTACCTATAGCGTTTGTCATGTGGAGCATGGACTGCGAGGAAGCGAAGCTCTGAGGGATATGGAATTCGTAGAAAGCTTTTGCAAGAAGCATGGTGTACGCTGTTTAGCATATCATGTGGATGTACAGGAATATGCATTCGAGAAGCGTTTATCCATTGAGGCTGCAGCACGTAAGCTCCGGCATAGTTGCTTACAGAGAGCAATGCTAGAAATGAAAGCACATACCGTTGTTTTTGCGCACAATAAGGATGATCAAGCGGAAACTGTGTTGCTTAGGCTCTTGCGCGGTAGTAGTATCACTGGTTTAGGCGGCATTAGGGGAAGAAGCGATATTGGCTTACATCCTCTACTGGCCTTTACACATGCTCAGCTTGCAAAATGCTGTCAGCTTATGGGGGTAGAATATTGTCATGATAGTACTAATGACGAGCTTGTTTACACGCGCAATCGCGTGCGGCATGAGCTGATACCTTATCTGGAGCAGCATTTTAATAGCAATATTAAGGAAACTCTCGTGCGTACTGCTAGTCTCCTGCAGGAAGAGAATGCATATTTAGAGCAAATGGCGTTAGAGCTTTATCATCAGGCACTAATTAGTAATGCTACCACTCGCTATATGTTGACTTTTCAAGAAGATGTTCTGGCAGAGGCGCCAGCCGCTTTGCGGAGACGTGTGCTGCGAGAGGCCTATTATAAAATTTCCATGCAGGAACTGGATTATGAAAGGACGCTGGCAGTGGAGCAGTTGCTTCTCAATCGTACCGGAGGAAAATTCGTCCAACTACCAAAGGATATCATAGTAACCTATAAAAATAAGCGAATAATTTTTGAAAACAAATAAAGGAGATATTATCATGCATGATGATATTAAACAAGTATTATTGACTAAAGAAGAAATTGAAGCACGTGTGGCTGAAATGGGCAAACAAATCACTGAGGATTACAGAGGCAAGGAACTGGTAGTTGTTATCCTGCTCAAAGGTGCTGCGTGGTTTGCTACTGATTTGACTCGTGCGATTGATTTGCCTTTGCGAGTGGATTTCATGGTTGCATCCTCCTATGGTAATGGCACGAGCACCTCTGGCAATGTGAAGGTAAAGCTTGATATTAGCGAAAATATCGCTGGTAAGGATGTACTTCTGATTGATGATATTATTGATAGTGGTGTGACCTTTGCTGCTATCAGCGATATGCTGAAGCTGAATAAGCCTGCGTCCCTGAAAACTGTAGCATTATGTGATAAGGCTGAACGTCGTATTAATGGCTTGGAGGCTGATTACGTTGGCTTCAAAATTCCTGATGAATTTGTTGTTGGCTTTGGCCTTGACTATGCTGGCGATTACCGTAATCTGCCTTATATTGGCGTATTAAAGCCTGCTGTTTATGCAAGAAAATAAAAAGTCTAGGAAAACAGTTGCTATAAGTGGATTACTATAATATAATAAAATATTATCGGTTAAGTGGAAGGAGGATACGTGCTTGGTTAAATTTTTTAAGAACGTACTTTTTTATCTACTGATAATTACGGTAATTATTTGGATGTTTGATTTCTATGCAGATAAAGGCACAAAGCCTACTGAAATTAGCTATACAAGCTTTATCCAGCATGTACAGGCCGATGAAATTAAGCAGGTCAAGATTGTTGATAATGTTATCAGTGGTAAGTTAAAGGATGGCAAGGACTTCTCTACTGTTGCTCCTAATGATAGCAAGCTGGTAGAAAAGCTTGAAGCCAAAAATGTAGATATTAAGGCTGAGCTGCCCCCGCAGCCGCCTTGGTGGATGAGCATTTTAAGTAGTCTGCTGCCTATGCTTATTATCGTGGGCCTTTGGTTCATGCTGATGAATCAAGGTGGTGCAGGCGGTGGCAAAGTGATGAACTTTGGCAAGAGTCGTGCTCGTCGCTATGATGAGGACAAGATGAAGATTACCTTCAAGGATGTTGCTGGTGCTGAAGAGGCGAAGCAGGAGCTGGAGGAGGTAGTTGAATTCCTCAAAAGTCCGCAAAAATACAATGAGTTGGGTGCGAAGATTCCTAAGGGCGTACTCCTTTACGGTCCTCCGGGTACTGGCAAGACTTTGTTAGCGAAGGCTGTTGCTGGTGAAGCAGGTGTTCCCTTCTTTAGTATCTCTGGCTCTGACTTTGTTGAAATGTTCGTCGGTGTAGGTGCTTCTCGTGTGCGTGATCTTTTCGACCAAGCGAAGAAGAGCGCTCCCTGCATTGTGTTTATCGATGAGATCGATGCTGTCGGTCGTCAGCGTGGTGCAGGTCTTGGCGGCGGACATGATGAACGTGAGCAGACTCTGAACCAGCTGCTTGTTGAAATGGATGGCTTTAGTGCTAATGAGGGCATCATTATGATTGCCGCTACCAACCGTCCTGATATTCTGGACCCGGCACTATTGCGTCCCGGTCGTTTCGACCGTCAGATTGTAGTAGATCGTCCTGATATCAAGGGTCGTACCGAGATTCTCAAGGTACATTGCAAAGGTAAACCTGTGGGCAATGATGTTTCCCTCGATGTTATCGCGCAGCGTACGCCTGGCTTCACTGGTGCGGATCTGTCCAATCTCGTGAATGAGGCAGCACTCTTAACTGCACGTCGCGATAAAAAGGTTATCAATATGCCCGAGATGGAAGAAGCTGCTGAACGCGTCATCATGGGTCCTGAACGTAAGAGTCGTGTTATTAGCGATAAGGAAAAACGCCTTACTGCTTACCATGAGGGTGGTCATACCATCGTGGGTATGCTGCTTGAGCATACTGACCCCGTGCACAAGGTTACCATTATCCCTCGTGGTCGTGCTGGTGGCTATACTCTGAGCCTGCCTAAGGAGGATAAATACTACGCAACTCGCAGCGAAATGCTGGATGAGCTAAAAGTTCTTTTGGGCGGCCGCGTGGCTGAAGCCTTAGTGCTGAAGGAAATCTCCAGTGGTGCAAGCAACGACCTGCAGCGTGCAACCCAATTAGCACGTCAGATGATTTGCGAATATGGCATGAGTGAGAATATTGGTCCGGTAACCTTTGGTCACCGTCAGGATCAGGTCTTCCTCGGTCGTGATATCGCTCGCGATAAGAATTACAGTGAAGAGGTAGCAGCAGAAATTGATAAGGAAGTACGTTCCTTCATGGAGGATGCTTACGCTGCCACCGAAAAGCTCTTAAGCGAGAATATTGATAAGCTGCATGTTATTGCCAAAGCTTTGATTGAAAAAGAAACTCTTGATGAGGAAGAAATCAATCAGCTGGTTAAATATGGTCATATCCTAAGCGCTGAGGAAAAGCTGTATTTGGTACAACAATCTGTAGCTGCAGAAGAAGCACAGAATACAGACACTTTAGAAGCTGCTCCTGAGCAAGAGTAATTAAAAACAAGATTTAAACCCGTAGCATTTACGTAAATGGTAAGTGCTACGGGTTTTAATTTAGTCATGGGAAATAAATTTCAAAATCAAGTTAGTTAACTTGTAGACGTAAATGTAACATAATAAACAATAACTAGCTTAATATTACATGTTTAGAAAAATTATTTAGGGAAATGCTTAGGGCACTTTCTTTTTTGCTGAAGAAGGAGTACAATATAACTAACGTCGTTAGTTATGAAAGAAGGAAGTTTATCATGAGTAAAACCTTACGCAACACTTTGATTGGCCCGCTGCTATTTGCAGCTGTATATTTAGTATTGTGCTCTTTAATTACCCATAAACAGGCTGCTGCTATTGCTACCATTGTGTGGATGGGCATTTGGTGGGTGCTGCGTCCTGTGAATATAGCTGTAACAGCTTTGCTACCCATCCCTATTAACTCATTTTTTGGAATTGTTCCGATGGACGGGATTATAAGCAAATATTTTTCTGAAATTGTTGTGCTCTTAGTTGGTAGTGATTTAATAAGTATCGTGTGGGAAAAGACACACCTTGATAAGCGCTTGGCCATCAAGAGCTTGTGCGGCATCGGTACATCTATGAAGCAGCAGGTTGCTGTTTGGCTCATTGCTTCCACTGTGCTGTCCATTTTCCTGCCGAATGTAGTTGTTGTCATGATTCTCGTACCTGTAGCTGTAAGCATGCTGAAATTCCTCGGTCAGGAGCAGATTACAGATAATCCCATAGCTACACCGATAATTCTGGCTTTAGTTTGGGGCTCTGGCTTTGGCGGCTTTGGTTCGCCCTTGGGGGGTGCTTCTAATCTAGTTGCTATTAGCTATTTGGAAAAGCTAACGGGTCAGGAATTTATGTATGTTGACTGGATTATTCGCTTTTTACCCCTTTTGATTATTTTAATGTTCTTTATTCTGGCTTTTCTGCTGCGTTTACCCATGCCCATTAGTCATTTGGATGGCGGCAAGGAATACTTCCAAGAGACCTATCGCAAGCTAGGGCCCATGAAGAAGGGTGAAAAGCTTGGCCTATGGCTGTTTGTTACTGCTACTGTTCTGGCATTTATTCGTCCGCTTTATGTGGATTTATTGCCCTTTATGAAGCCTGCTTACGTATTTTTCTTCTTTGGCATGCTGACCTTTGTGTTAAGGGATGAAAATGGCGAGACGCTGTTAAAATGGCCCGAGGCTGAAAAGGGCATTATGTGGGGTATGATTTTCCTTTTCTCCGGCGGCTTGGCTATCGGTAAAATGATTACGGATACTGGTGCTGCTACAGAGATTGCTAAGGTTATTACTCTGCTGCCGTTAAGCGGAGGTATTGAGACAATGTTTAGTCTGACTCTCTTTAGCACCTTCTTGACGGAGATTAGCAGTAATACGGCTGCTGCTTCCATTGCTATCCCTGTTATCCAGAGCATTACCCAGGAGCTGGGAGTAAACCCCATTCCTTACATTTTGACCTCCATTGTTGCTGTAAACTGCGCGTTTATCCTTCCGGTAAGCACACGTGCCGTTGGCGTTACCTATGGCCTGAATCCTGATGATTTGCTGAAAAACGGCTTCAAGCTTTCTGTTTGCTGTATGGTGATTGTAAGTCTTTTGGGTTATTTGTGCATGAATTGCTGGTCGTTGTTTAATCACTTGTAATCAGGCTTCTATTTCCATTTTTTATACCCTCTTTGCGATGCTCCTTGCGTTGGCGAATGCTTGCGCAGGGAGCATTTGCGTTTTACATAGGTTAGGGGGTCTTGACTTTTGGTTAACCTAGTGATACATTTGTTGATATAAAGAGTGAGTCGAGGTTAACAATCAGAAAATCTGGTGATGTTGGTTGTGCCTTGAAGGAGGAATAGAGATGCGCAAGCGTATATTAGAATTATTGCGAAAAAGTGGTACTGAACCCTTGAGCGGTGAGGAGATTTCCCGTCAACTGGAGGTTTCTCGTACTGCAATTTGGAAGCATATTCAGACCCTGAAGAACGAGGGCTATGCTATAGAGTCGATTCCGAAAAAGGGCTATGTCTTAAGGGAAGCACCGAATCGTCTGTTCCCGCAGGAAATTTTAAGCCGCTTGCAGACTAAATGGCTAGCGCATAATATTTGCTATCGCGATACTGTAGATTCTAGTAATAATCTGGCAAAGGCTTTGGCTAATGAAGGCTGTGAAAATGGCCTTCTCGTAGTTGCAGAAGAGCAGGGGGCCGGCAAGGGCCGTCTGTCCCGTGGTTGGATTTCCCCTTATGCCAAGGGAATTTGGTTCAGTGTAGTGCTGAAGCCACCGTTCCTTCCGCAGGAGGCTTCTAAGTGTACACTGCTGGCTGCTGTAGCTGTAGTAAAGGCTATTAATAAAATTGCTGGTGTAAACGCTGCGATAAAATGGCCTAATGATGTGCTGCTATTAGGTCGCAAGCTAGTAGGCATTTTGACGGAGATGAATGCTGAATTTGGGCATATTAACTATGTAGTCATTGGCATCGGTATTAATACGAATGCAACCCCTGATGACTATCCCGAGGAGGTAAAGGCTCTGGCCGTTTCTGTAGCGGATGCTGCAACTGAGCCCTTTACTAGAGTGCAGCTGCTTTGCGATATTCTGAAAAATATGGAGGAGCTCTATGATAAAGCCTGCAACGAGGGTTTTGCTCCGGTGCTAGAGGAATGGCGCCAATATTCCTGCACGCTGGGTCAGGAGGTCAAGGTTATCGCTCCCGATATGACGTACTTCGGTACAGCAGAGGATATCGATGAGGAGGGGCTTCTTATCGTGCGCAAGGAGGATGGATCTTTAGAGAAGGTTGTGGCTGGCGACGTATCTATTCGCCCTGCTGCTGCTAAAAATGGAGCGTATGCTTAAAAATTTTTGGCTTTATAGCAGAAAAAATTGCGATATTTCTTGCATTATTGAGACTTTGTGGTAAAATAATAAAGGCTTTGACGCCACATTAAAATGCACAATACCGTATTAAAAGGCGGAAACCATATTCCTAGGAGGATTTACTATGTTACTTGTAATTGATGTAGGCAATACCAATGTTGTAGCCGGTGTTTATGAAGATAAGGAGCTGAAGGTTCATTGGCGTTTTTCTACCGACCGCTCTAAGACTGCAGACGAATTTGGTATTATGCTGCGCAGCATGTTCGATTATAGCGATGTGGAAATGAGCAGAATTGATTCTATTATCATTTCCAGCGTAGTGCCTCCGGTGCTGATTCCGCTGTGCCATATGTGCGAGCGCTATTTTGGCATTAAGCCGATGGTTGTAGGGCCTGGCATTAAGAATGGTATTTTCATTCGTTACGATAATCCGAAGGAAGTAGGCGCTGACCGTATTGTTAACGCTGTGGCTGCTTTCCATAAGTACGCGCATATGAATAAGCCGATGATTATTCTGGACTTTGGTACAGCAAATACCTTCTGCGCATTGCTGCCAACGGGTGAGTATTTGGGTGGTGCAATTGCTCCTGGTATTGGCATTTCTACAGAGGCTCTGTTCCAACGTGCTGCTAAGCTGCCGCGTATTGAGCTGGTTAAGCCGAAGACTGTTATTTGCCGCAATACCGTTAGCTCGATGCAGGCAGGTGCTATCTATGGCTTTGTAGGCCAGATGGAGGGCATTGTTAATCATATGAAGAAGGAGCTGGGCGGTGAGGCAATTGTTATTGCTACCGGCGGCTTTGCGAATACGATGGCTTCTGAGTCTGACTGCATTGATTTTATCGAGCCGTTCCTGACGCTTGATGGTTTGCGTATTCTTTACGAAAAGAACGCTAAATAAATTTAATTTTAATTGCTTTTTGTTAAGCCCGCTGTTCTGGCGGGCTTTTAATATACAGGATTTTTAAATATTTATCGAGCGTAAATATTATATTGTTTCATTCAGCATGGATTTTTGACGCCAATTTCGTTGGGATTAATTACGAAGCGTCGGGGTACTATTTGCGTGAAAAGAGCGTTAGTTTACGAAACCCTAGCTTCTATTAATCCAACAACTTATTGGCTAAAATCCATATTCATTTCGCAATATTAATATTTACGCTTTAAAATCTGGCGTACTAATATAATTTCTGTTTTTACATGAGGTTTTTAGATGAAAATAGGTAATATTACTCTTGATTCTCCTCTCGTGCTGGCGCCGATGGCGGGGATTACGGATTTGCCATTTCGCGTGATTTGCCGCCGCCTAGGCTGCGGAATGACCGTGTCCGAGATGGTGAGCGCGAAGGGCTTATTATATAAAAATGTGAAGACGACGGAGATGCTGCGCATTGATGAGGCGGAGCGGCCAACGGCGATTCAGCTTTTCGGCAGTGTGCCCCATGAGCTGGCCGCGGCAGCAAAGCAGGTGGAGGCAAGTGGTGCAGATATCATTGACTTCAATATGGGCTGCCCGGTGCCGAAGATTGTCAATAATGGCGAGGGCTCGGCTCTGATGAAGAATCCTGGGCTTGCCTACGAGGTGTTAGCGGCGATGGTAGATGCTGTCAAAATTCCGGTGACTGTGAAATTTCGCGCGGGCTGGGATGATGAGCATCGCAATGCAGTGGAGATTGCTTTGGCAGCAGAGCGAGCTGGTGTGGCTGCGGTTGCTGTGCATGGTCGTACGCGTCAACAGTTCTATGAAGGCAAGGCTGATTGGAGCATTATACGCGAGGTAAAACAGGCGGTGCAGGTACCTGTTTTTGGTAATGGTGATATTTTTACGGTTGAGGATGGCCTACGCATGCTTGAGGAGACGCAGGTTGACGGTCTCATGGTAGGTCGTGGCGCAGACGGCAATCCCTGGCTCTTTAGTCAGCTGAAGGCGGCGCTCGCTGGTGAGCCCATTCCTGCAGCTCCGACTGTGGATGAAAGATTGGATTTAGCAAGTGAGCATCTTGCTATGCTGATTGCGTACAAGGGTGAATATGTTTCTGTTAAGGAAATGCGGAGACATATTTCTGCTTATCTCAAGGGCTTACCCCATGCAGCAGAGTTCAGAGGTCGTTTCCACAAGGTGGATACTCAGGCGCAGTTTGCCGAACTCTTGGAGGAATATCGTCAAGCGGCACATATTTACTATGAACAGGAAAAACATTTCACAAGTACCATTGTGAAAAAACGCTAAATATGTTACAATAATACGTTGTTAAAGATATAATTAGGGAGTTAGGACTATGGAAGCAAGTAAGCAAGCTAAGCATATTATAAGCATTAGCCTCGGTTCCTCGAAGCGTGATGCCAATGCCGTGCTGGAGCTCGCTGGGCAAAAGGTGCATATTGAACGCCGAGGTACTGATGGCGATTTTGATAAGGCACGTCAGCTCATGGAGCAATGGGATGGCAAGGTGGATGCTATGGGTCTAGGTGGTACTGACTTATACGTTTATGCAGGTAAGGAGCGCTATACCTTCCGAGAGTCCGCGCGCCTAATTGCTAATGTACACCATACGCCAGTGCTTGACGGCAGCGGCCTTAAAAATTCGCTGGAGCGTAAGGTTATTCATGAGTTAGATACAAGTCATAAATTACCTATTAAGGGAAGCAAGGTGCTCATGGTTTGCGGCGTTGATCGCTTTGGTATGGCGGAGGCGCTGTTAGAGGCAGGAGCTCAGGTAACCTTTGGCGATTTAATTTTTGGCTTGAATGTCAATAAACCACTTTATTCGCTGAAGGCTTTGGCCTGGTGGGCCAAGCTGCTTGCACCTGTCGTGACCAAGCTGCCCGTGAGCTGGTTCTATCCCATGGGCAAGGAGCAGGAAAAAAGAGTAGTGCGCTATCCTGAGTATTTTCTGGAAAGCGATATTATAGCAGGCGATTTTCATTATATAAAAAAATTTATGCCGGAAAGCCTGCCCGGAAAAACAATTATTACCAATACAGTTACATCGGCAGATAGGGAGATGCTCCAAAAGGCCGGTGTAAAAATTTTAGTTACAACTACCCCCTGCATTAAGGGGCGTAGCTTTGGTACCAATGTAATGGAAGCTATGCTGGTGGCCTTACATGATGGGAAGGGTCCGCTGTCTGCTGCAGAATATCTAGAGCTCATTGAGCACTATCAGATAAAATCTTCTGTGGAGTACTTTGGTACGAAGGAGTAGAATTAACCATGGAAAAATTTGCTTTTATTTTTCATCCTCTGAGTCTGGAGGATATGGAGCATTTGTCCCCTATTATGAAGTATATTCCGGCCCCCATCCTAGAGGCTGGCTTGAAAATGAAGAAGCCCTTCAAGGTTTCTCATATCACAGGTATCAAAAGCCCTTATGCTGAGGCTGAGGGCTGGTTCATCGGCTGTCCGCTGACTGCTAAGCAAATGGTCGAGCTGCCCGAGGAATTTGTTATGGATCGCATTATTGAGTCCGGAAAGGTTGCTCAGGAGCTGGGGGCGAAGATTGTTGGCTTGGGTGCTTTCACCTCCATTGTAGGAGATGCAGGTATTACCGTAGCAAAAAATCTCGATATCGCCGTTACTAGTGGTAATAGCTATACTGTTGCTACTGCTATTCAAGGTACGAAGCAGGCTGCTATGATGATGGGAAAACGCTTGAGTGATTGTCGTGCCGTTGTTATCGGTGCGACAGGCTCCATCGGTGCTGCTTCTGTGCGTCTTTTAGCAAAAGAGGTTAAGCATATCACCTTGGTGGCTCGCCATATGGGTCCTTTAGAGGAGCTGGCGCAGGAGCTCATTAGGGAAAATAATTGCGAGGTAGCAGTTAGTCAGGATATTCATGCTTCTCTGCAGGAGGCAGATATCGTCATTACGGTTACGAGTGCCCTGGACTTTTTAATTGAGCCTGGAGATTTGAAGCCGGGTGCAGTTGTCTGCGATGTGGCTCGTCCTCGTAATGTTTCGCGCGAGGTATCCCTGAAGCGTAATGATGTCCTCGTTATCGAAGGCGGTATTATTAATGTTCCTGGTAATGTGGATTTTCACTTTAATTTTGGCTTCCCGCCGCGTACGTCATATGCCTGCATGAGCGAGACCATGATCTTGGCTCTTGATGGACGTTATGAGAATTTCTCTTTGGGACGCAATTTGGATATAAATAAAATTAATTTAATTTCGCAGTTAGCTGATAAGCATCATTTCAGAATGTCTGGCTTCCGCAATTTTGAACGCGCTGTTTCCAGTGAGCATATTGAGGAAGTGCGCCATAATGCTCAAACAGCCTTGGCCATCCATGGGTTTTGATATTGACAAGTAATTCTTGTACAGCTTATAATGGCTTTATAGATACATATATTCAATAAATATTATAAAGGAGTAGGAAAATGGCTAGCAAAGAAACTCAAATCACCGCTGAAGGTCTTGAAAAACTTAAAGAAGAATTAGCACAACGTAAGGGTCCTATTCGTGAAGAAATCGTTGAACGCCTGAAGGAAGCAAGAGCACAGGGCGACTTGAGCGAAAACTCCGAGTATGACCAAGCGAAGGAAGACCAAGGTAAAAACGAAGGTCGTATCCTTGAGCTGGAAATGATGATTAAAACTGCAGTTATCATCGACACCACTGGTTCCTCTAAAGAGGGTGTGGTTTGCCTGGGCTGCACCGTTGTCCTGAAGGATATGGAAACTGCTGAAGAGGAAACCTATACTGTAGTAGGTACCACTGAGGCTGATCCGTTCAATAATCGCATCTCTAACGAATCTCCGGTAGGCGCTGCTATTCTGGGTAAAAAGGTACACGATATCTGTGTTGCCAATACTCCTGCAGGCGAGCTGTCCTACGAAATTATGGAAGTTAAATAATAAAGGAGCACTAGCATGGCTGAAAATAAGCAACAAGTTGAAGAAAAGGCCCCGCTTACTGAGGTAGAAATCAACGAGCAGGTGCAAAACCGCATTGATAAAATGCATAAAATTGAAGAGGCTGGCTGGCGTCCCTTTGGCCATAGATTCCTCTGGACCCATCGCAGCGCTGATGTAAATGCAGAGTTTGACGCTTTAGCAGAGGCTGAGACCGAGGTTAAGCTGGCAGGTCGCGTGATGGCTATCCGTGGTCATGGTAAAACCTGCTTCATGGATATGCAGGACAAAACCGGTCGCATTCAGCTCTATGTACGTAAGGACGTATTGGGCGAGGAGAACTATGCACTGGTAAAAATGATGGATATCGGTGACACTGTAGGCGTTACTGGTACGGTTTTCCGCACTCATATGGGCGAGGTATCTGTGAAAGTTAGCGGCCTGGAAATGCTGTCTAAATCTCTGCGCCCGCTGCCGGAAAAATGGCACGGCCTGAAGGATGTTGAGACCCGCTATCGTCAACGCTATGTGGACCTCATCGTAAATCCTGATGTGCGTGACACCTTTGTAAAACGCAGCCAGATCATCAGAAGCGTACGCGAGGTACTCGATAGTCATGATTTCCTCGAGGTAGAAACCCCGATTTTGAACACCATTGCTGGTGGTGCTGCTGCACGTCCGTTCATCAGCTATCATAATGCTCTGGATATGCAGGTTTATATGCGTATTGCTCCTGAGCTGTACCTGAAACGCCTGATTGTTGGTGGTATGGATCGCGTTTATGAGCTGGGCCGTGTATTCCGCAATGAGGGCATTGACAATAGACATAACCCTGAGTTTACCTCTGTAGAGATTTACCAAGCTTTCGCAGACTATCGTGATATGATGGATCTGACGGAAGAGGTAGTTGTTAAAACTGCTATGAAGGTACTGGGTACTACTAAGATTAACTATGAAGGTGTAGAAATCGAGCTGGCTTCTCCGTGGAAGCGCATCAGCATGATTGACGCTGTTAAAGAATATGCTGGTAAGGACTTTACCAATGTAACTGATATCGAAGAAGCTCGTGCAATGGCTAAAGAGCTGAATGTTGCTGTTGAGCCTTCCTTTGGTATTGGTAAAATTATTAATGCTTGCTTCGAGGAATATGTTGAAGACAAGCTGATTCAACCTACCTTCATTACTGGACATCCGAAGGAAATTTCTCCGCTGGCTAAGAGCAACCCTGACAATCCGGAAATTACCGACCGTTTCGAGGCTTATATTTATGGCCGCGAAATCTGTAACGGCTTTACCGAGCTTAATGACCCCATTGACCAACGCGAACGCTTCCTGAAGCAGGTAGAAGAACGCGCTAATGGCGATGAGGAAGCTAATATGATGGACGAGGACTTCGTCAATGCACTGGAATATGGCCTGCCTCCTACAGGCGGTCTGGGTATTGGTATTGACCGTTTGGTAATGTTCCTGACCAATAGCTCCACTATTCGTGACGTACTCTTCTTCCCGACTATGAAGCCGCTGAAGGGTGAAGCACATCCCGTAGAGCTGCCTGAGCAAATTAAGGCCCAGGTAGGCGTTCCTGCTACATCTGAAGAGGCTGAAGCTGCTCCTGAAGTGATTGACTTCTCCAAGGTGGAAATTGAGCCCTTATTTAGCGACTTCGTAGATTTCGAAACCTTTGCTAAATCCGATTTCCGTGCTGTAAAGGTTAAGGAATGTATTGCTGTACCTAAGAGCAAAAAGCTGCTGCAATTTACTCTGGATGACGGTACCGGTACTGACCGCACTATTCTGAGCGGTATCCATGCCTTCTATGAACCCGAAGAGCTGCTGGGCAAGACTTTAATTGCCATCGTTAACCTGCCTCCGCGCAAGATGATGGGCATTGAGTCCTGCGGTATGTTGCTGAGCGCTATCCATAGCGAGGAAGGCGCAGAGAAGCTGCACCTGCTCCAGGTAGATCCGCACATCCCGGCTGGCGCTAAGCTGTACTAAGCTAGACTAAGAAGCATTAAAGTATATATTGCTTACTTGCAAAAAGAGTGATGACTGTGAGTATTGCGAGGACTAATCCTTGCAATACTCACTTTTTTATTAGCTTTTTAATATGTTTGTAGAGATTTTTGACATGTCGTAAATGCAGATGAATAGTGGCTTTACTTAACAACTGCACCGTGTGTTTAGAGCAAAATCCTAAAAAATATGCAAAAAAGGTGTTGACATTACTTGGGCAAAGTGGTATTATATACAAGTCGACGCGATACGGCAACAAAACAAAAGCCAAGATCGTAACGACAACAAAGTTTGAACCTTTAAAACTGAACATTGAACCTATTAAAAAGCGAATGTGCGGGTCGAGCGTTCTTTGAACGCGAGACCAAGTCAAATTAATTTCTTTTAATAATAAGAGCCAAATCGGTTCTTCAAAAAATAAAGTTTTT
>JAXEPX010000079.1:0-9334 GCA_034117325.1 Phascolarctobacterium sp.
ATAGTCAGCAGTAATTTGCTTGCCCATTTCCTCCACGCGCTTAGCAATTTGTTCTTTAGTCAATAATACTTGTTTAATATCATTATGCATGATAAAGGCTCCTTTATTGTTTTTCCAAAATAAGCTGTTTCTTTACATAACGTGCCGTGACGCCTCCCGGCAGCTGCACCAGCTTGCCGCCGACCCCCTTGCTAACCAGCTGTTCCAGAGCCAGCGTGCGCTCCTGGTCCAGCTCTGCACCAGCAAGACTGTAATAGGCTTCACGGAGTACCCTGCGACGAATGGCAACGGGTTTTTCCATAAGCTTAACACCGCTGAAAGCTAAACGCCAGCCCTTGCCACCATGCAGGTAATCAGCATAATCCTCTGCCTGATTGGGCAGGGATGGCAGCCCCTGGGGCTCCACCTCCGCCTCTACAAAGGCAGCGAAGGCCTGCTTTTCCAGATGCTCATCCTCGGCCAGCAGCTGTTGAGCCATGCGGGCCAGGGTTTCCTTAATGTTGCTGTTAAAGTGCTGCTCCAAATAGGGCACCAGCTCATGACGCACCCGGTTGCGAGCAATATTTACATCATCATTGCTGCTGTCATGGCAATATTGCACACCCATGAGTTGGCAATAATGGGCCAGCTCCCGGTGCCGCAGCTCCAGTAGGGGATGCAAGCCAATATCGCTGTAAGTGCGAATGCCACAGAGGCCTGTCAGGCTTGTGCCACGTAAAAGCCGCAGCAGCACCGTTTCCGCCTGGTCGTCCAGATTGTGGGCGAAAACCACCGCTTCAGCCCCCAGCTGATGCATGGTGGAACTCAAAGCCTGATGGCGCAGGTACCGCGCTGCTGTTTCCATGGACAGATGCTCCCTAGCAGCTAAGCCCTGCACATCCACCTGCCGCACATAGCAGGGCAGCTGGTGTTCAGCACAAAAGCGCTGCACTAAAGCCATATCCCTTAAGGATTCCTCACCTCGTAGCCCGTGCTCCACATGGCACACGCTGTAGCGCCCCCAGCCCTCCTGCTGGAGCACGGCGCAAGCTGTAGCCAAGGCCATGCTGTCCGAGCCACCACTAACAGCGAGAAGATAATGTCCCTGCTGCTCTAAGCAAGCACGCAGCAGCTTATGCACTCTAAAAACCAAAGGATTAATCAGCATCACATGGCTCCTCTCTCGCTAGAAGGCGTACACGAAAATTAAGGGCACCCAGTAGAGTGCCCTGCTCATCCAAGCTTATCTTTCACGTCTTGCGCCACGACCGCCACGTTTAGATTCAGTATTGCGTTTTAAGTCCAGCATTCTATCATCGCTATCCTTCAAAAACTTGGACAGCTTGTCCTCAAAGGTCAGCGGAGAAACAGGACGGGCATTTTGAACGCGTACACCCGGGCGACGCTCACGATTTTCGTTTTGCGGACGCTGGGGCTTAGGCTGGGGTGCTGCTGCCGGCGGCGGTGTCAGCTGCTTAATAGACAAACCAATTTTGCCACGCTCGTCAATGCTCAGCACTTTAACCTTGACCTTGTCATGCTCCTTTAAAAAGTCATGCACGTCCTTAACATAAACATTAGATACCTCGGAAATATGAATCAGGCCAACCTTGCCCTCCGGTAATTGGACAAAAGCGCCGAAATTGGTGATGCCAGTGACTTCACCCTCTACAATTGCACCTACTTCAAGTGACATCGAGACAAAAATCCCCCTTAAAAATTCATTGATACTATTGTATTATACTCTTAAATTTTAATAAGTGTCAACAAAAAAAGCAGAACAAAGCATTTCACTTTTGTTCTGCTTGCTTTTGCTCATCAACAATGAAAAGCGGCACCTCATTTTTACCCACCATATTGTAATCCTCACGGGCTAATTTTTCAATATAGCGTGGGTCATTCAAGTGCTTCCGTTCAGCCTCCAGCTCCGCTTTTTTCTCTTGTAACGCTTCAATGCGCTGCTGCGTAGCAGCCTGTTCCTGCTTTATCTGATAGATTCTGTACTCCTGCTTGCCCAAAACAAACAGGCACACAGCTAATACCACGAGCATGAACAGCTTGAAGCCATTGGATTTGCGCCTTCTGCGTCTGCTCATGTTGTACCTCCTAGGGTGATAACACAAAAACAGAATGCCCGACTAAGCAGCCGGGCACTTTTCAGCATCATTATTTTGCGTTTACAACGTCCTTGAATGCTTTACCAGCTTTGAAGGCCGGAACAGTGGCAGCCGGAATCTCTACTGCTTGTTTAGTTTGAGGGTTCTTGCCCATACGAGCTTTACGGGTGCGTGCTTCAAAAGTACCAAAGCCTACAACCTGTACCTTGCCACCTTTAGCAACTTCTTCCTTCACGGTCTCTAAAGTAGCAGAAATTGCTTTCTCAACATCTTTTTTGGTCAAGCCTGCTTTTTCAGCAACGGCAGCGATTAATTCGGTCTTATTCATGAATTACTCCTCCTTAGTTTTGGTTTTCGTACAAAAACGACGGTTCCGAGCACGCAGCTCAATTTGACTAGCATTAGTATTCTACACTTTAAAGGCTTTTCCTGCAAGCCTTTTTCAAAAAATAATTACCAAGATGTGAAACATTTATGTTCCAGCTTACTTTTCCAACCTTTTGGCTTCATCCCAAAATTGGTCCAGCTCAGCAAGGCTAAAATCCTGCCAAGCTTTGCCACTTGCCTCCACACAGGACTCTACATGAGCGAAGCGCTTGGCAAAGCGATTGTTGGTGCCATTCAGAGCCACCTCCGGCTCAATTTTCTGGTGGCGAGCATAATTTACAAGGGCAAAAAGGACATCGCCCAGCTCGTTTTCGGCAGCAGCCCTATCACCACTAGCCAAGGCCTCCTGCAGTTCTGCCAGCTCCTCCTGTACCTTGTCCCATACACCCTTCACATCCGGCCAATCAAAGCCCACCTTAGCAGCCTTGCTCTGCAGCTTATAGGCACGCATCAGCGCTGGTAATCCTTGAGCAACGCCATCGAGGACATGCTTACGTTCTGTCTTATCGGTCTTTTTGATAGCCTCCCAGTTCACTAAAACCTCGTCGGAGCCACTCACCTTAGTCTCGCCAAATACATGAGGATGGCGACGAATTAGCTTATCCACGACCTCATCGATGATATCCTGTAAATCAAAGCGTCCTGCCTCCTGTGCTAAACGAGCATGGAAAACCACCTGCATCAGTACGTCACCCAGCTCTTCACGCATTCCCTTTGTATCATCAAGATCCACAGCCTCGAGATACTCATAAACCTCCTCGATCATATTACTACGAATCGAAGCATGAGTTTGCTCCCTATCCCAGGGACAGCCACCGGGCTCGCGCAGTGTACGAATCACATCAACCAATGGCTGCACATCCACATCCTCAAAGGAGTCCGTAGCGACAAGCTCCGCTTCATCCGGCAGTACTTCCTCCTCATCCTCATCTTCACCAAAGGAGATAATACCTGCAGGCATTTCATCCTCACCCAAAGGAGGTACATACACACTGGTTAAATGGTCAATATGGGGCTGTCTATCTAGCTCAAACAGCTTAATAGCGCGACATTCCTCATCGGGCAAGCCCATATTGCGCAGGAAATAAATTTCATAATCGTCGCTTAGGTTATCCATCAGTGCAATTTTAAGGTCACTAGCCACTAATTGACTATAAACCTGCGTAATCATGAGAGGATATTCGCCGGCATCGGCAATAGCATCAAAATCCTGCGCATCGATAATACGTAGTCCGGCAATCGGATCAATGCCAAGGTCAACATAGGCCAAATCCAAGAAGCTCATAGAAGGCTTAATAACAAGCTTTATGCCCAGCTCCTTAGCCCTATCACGCAGCATAACAACTGTTTTTTCAGCTACAAGCGGGCTGCCAGGTACAGCATAAACAACATCTCCCTGCTCCGCTACCGCTAGTACGCGAGCTACCACATTGCCATATACCTCCTCAAAGGAGGCCCCAGCCTCATATAAATCATCACAGGAGCTATATTTTACCCCCTGCTTACCTAACTCGGCTACAGTAGGATGCACGGCAGTGCGCAAAATCACCTGCTCACAGCTTTGCATAATATTCATAGTCTCGAGCGAAAGATGTCCCACTGCACCAGGGCCCAGACCAACTATCGTAATTGTTCCCATGTCACGCCTTCTTTCTCTTCAGGAATTTCTTCAAACCAGGCAGCTGAGCCAGCTCCTCTGGCGTCAAAACACGCAGCAAATAAAGCAGGATTGCATAAATAATTGCTGCCACTAGCATTACTCCCAAGGTTGCCAGCACGTTACCTAGCATGGGCACAAGCTGCTGCTGCGCCCACCAAGCAACGCCACCCATCAGAGTAGCCGCTAGGAAAATCTTAATTATATTATACCAGCGGAAGCTGATTTTGTAATAATGTAAAACGAGAATATTTAATAATGCTGTCAAAGCAAAATTAATATTCGTCGCCCAAGCTGCTCCCGCGATATTCCAGCTCGCATTCGTCAGCTGGCACACAGCCACAAGCTTTGCACCAATGCCCACTAGCATATTCAGCATGGGCAGATTACTATGCCCCATGCCCTGCAGCATGCCCGTCGTCACCTGATGTAATCCAAGAAACCACAATCCTAGTGCCGAATGCATTATAGCCACACCTGCCTTCGCCGTACCATATAAAAGCAAGCTAATTGGCTCAGCTAGCACTGCCATGCCAACAGCTGCAGGCACTGTAATAAGGCAGCACAGCTTCATAGCAGTGGACGCTTTCGCCTCTATAATATCATAACGCTTCAGCGCATGTGCCTCGCTAATAGCCGGCACGAGGCTTGTCGCAAGCGACATCGTTGGAATCGTCGCTAAAAGCAGAAGTGGCTGTGCCATACCTGCAAGATAGCCAAAAAGTGTCGTTGCCTGCTCCACTGTATAGCCGCTCTCGATTAAATAACCTGGCACTAAGAGGACGTCAATGCTATTAGTCACAGGCACCAGTACATTCGCACAGGAAACAGGTAAGGCTAAAAGCAAGAGCTCCTTCACCAACTGACGGGAGCTAATTTCAGCCTTGCAGGGAGCAAGCGGCTGCTCCTCGAGCCAACGCTTATGGTAATAGCGATAGAAGCAACCTAAAACAATCACGCCCATCAGACTACCCGGAACAGCGCCAAAGGCCGCACCTGCAGCGGCATACTCCAAACCATAAGGAAGCAACACATAGGCCAGCACCACCATCGTCACCACGCGAATGAATTGCTCTAAAATCTGCGAAATTGCAGGTGGTGTCATCAGCTGATGACCCTGGAAAAGACCGCGGAAGCTTGCCAGCACCGTGCCAAAAAACACTGCTGGAGCTAACGCTACTAGCGCATAATACGCCCTACCGTCCCTTATAATGCCGCTCTCAACTAACCACCCCGCCGCAAGCACCAGCGCAAGCGCTAAAGCAAAACCTAGGCACGCCATCAAGCGCAGGCTAAGGCGGAACACGCGCCGCACATTACCAATATCATCCTGCGCCAAATAACGCGACACAATAATCGAAATCGCCACAGGAATACCTGCGGAGGAAATAGCGAGCAACAATAGGTACACTGGATAAGCCATCTGATAAAGGCCGATGCCCTCTCCACCTAGAAGACGTGAAAGCAGAATGCGATTCACAGAGCCTATGATTTTTACAACAAGTCCAGCCAGCGTGAGAATCATCGCCCCGCGCAAAAATTTATCTCTTGCCATCTGCCTTCACCTTCTTTCTTACTTGCTTTTTACAAATTTACTTCCTAACGCTAGCATCGGCAGCGTCTTCTCGAGCCACTTCAAAGGGTCATCCTTAAGCGCATTAGTCTTATACAAGAGCTGCGGCTCCTTACCATTCTTAAAGCTCATAGAACTCTTATGCTGATTCAAAAGCTGCATAAACACCTCAGGATTCACATTCGCCTGCTCCCCAAAGGTAATCCGTAGCATCCCCGGCCGCACATTAATCCCACGCACCTTCATCAAACGACACAAGCCCTTCAACGAAGCCAGCCTCCACAGCATATGCACAGCCTCAGGCGGATTACCAAAGCGGTCAATCAGCTCATCCAGCATATCATCACGCTGCCCATACTCCATCTCCGCCAAACGACGATAAATCTCCATCTTATAGCGTGGATCGGCAATATAATCATCGGGGATATATGCCTCAGCGGGAATCTCTAGCACCGGCTCCGGCTCAATAGCAGTCACCTTGCCATTCTTCAAACGATTAATCGTATCCTCCAGCATCTGACAATACGCAGCAAAGCCAATACCCACGATATGACCATGCTGCTGACTACCGAGCAAATTACCTGCGCCACGTATCTCCAAATCGCGCATCGCAATCTTAAAGCCAGCGCCTAGCTCCGTGAAATCACGAATAGCCTGCAAACGCTTCTCCGCAATCTCACTAAGCGCCTTATTAGGTTTATAAACGAAATATGCATAGGCTAAGCGAGAACTACGTCCCACACGTCCGCGCATCTGATACAGCTGGGAGAGGCCAAAATTCTCAGCGCCATCGATAATAATCGTATTTGCCAGCGGCACATCAAGGCCATTTTCCACTATAGTAGTGCAAAGCAGCATATCGCAGCTGCCCTCATAGAAGCTGATCATCGCATCCTCGAGCATCTGCTCATTCATCTGCCCATGCGCCAGCTTAATATTAATACCAGGCACAAGTCGGCGCACACGCGCAGCGATAGCCTCAAGGCCGCCCACACGATTATGCACGTAATACACGCGCCCACCACGACGCAGCTCGCGTTCGATAGCCTCTTTAATCATGCCATCATTATACTCGCTCACATAGGTCTCTACGGGCAGTCTATCCTCTGGCGGAGACTCAATCACGCTCATATCGCGTCCATTAACAAGTGCCAAATGCAAAGTACGAGGTATCGGCGTTGCACTCAGCGTCAAGACATCAATACCAGTACGCCATTTTTTTATTTTTTCTTTTTGAGCTACACCGAAGCGTTGCTCCTCATCAATTATTAAAAGACCCAAATCCGGGAACTGAATATCCGATTGTAATAGGCGATGTGTGCCTATCAGCACATCCACGCGCCCATCCTCCAGATTCTGCAAGATGCGCTTCTGCTCCTTCGTGCTGCAGAAACGATTCAGCATCTCCACATTCACACCAAAATTACGCATGCGCTCCTTAAAGGTCAAAAAATGCTGTTGCGCTAAGACCGTAGTCGGCACCATTACAGCTACCTGCTTGCCGTCGAGCACAGCCTTAAAGGCAGCACGAATCGCTACCTCCGTCTTGCCATATCCCACGTCACCACAGAGCAGACGCTCCATCGGCTGCGGCCGTTCCATATCGCCCTTAATCTCAGCAATAGCCTTCAACTGATCCGGCGTTTCCTCGTAGGGAAAAGCATCCTCGAATTCCTTTTGCATCTGATTATCCGGGCTAAAGGCATGCCCGGGCACAATCTGGCGTTGCGCATACAAGCGTAGTAGCTCCTCGGCCAGCTCCGTAATTGCCTTCGCAGCCTTAGCCGTAGTGCGCTTCCAATCCGTGCCGCCCATCTTCGAAAGACGGGGCACAGCACCCTCACTGCCCACGTATTTATGCAGTAGGCTTACCTGGTCCACTGGCACATACAGCTTATCCTCTCCCGCGTACTGCAGGAGCAGATAGTCACGATGAATCCCACCGACCTCCACATTCTCCACACCGATGTAGCGACCAATGCCATGCACCTTGTGCACCACATAGTCACCCACCTTAATATCGGAGAAATATTGCAGCTGCTGGCCCTGGTTCTTCGTATGCAAGCGCTTACGCTTCTGCATGCCATAAATATCGTTTTCTGTTAGTAATAGCCACTGCGTATCCCAGAAACGGAAGCCATGGTCCAGCTCTCCAGCCAGAACATTTACTTTTCCAGCAATAAGCTTCTCCTGCTCAGAGCTTACATACTCGCCCTTCAGGCCATAATTATGCAAATTCTCGGCAAATCCTCGTGCCTTTACACTACCAGAGAGCATGATGATGGGTGTAATGCCCTCTGCCAGCCAATTATGTAAATCTTCAACGAGCAGATTTGTATTTTTATTATAGGGAGAAACAGAACGCACAGGGATATTCAGTGCTGGCAGTTCCTTCAGATAGCTATGACCCAGAGCGGAAACAAGCTGTGCACCATTAGTAGCACACTGACTTATGAGCTCCTCCTTGGTGAAAAGCTCACTTGCGTAGGCCTTATTCTCCTTCTCCAGCTTCTCCAGCATCTCGAAAACGCGCACAGGCTCATCTACAACAAGCAGCGTAGACTTCGCACAATAATCGAAAACACTAGCCTCAAAGCTGACACTTTCGTCCACGGTCAGAGGCATGACCTTAATTTGCTCCAGTGTCTCAATGCTGCGCTGATTATTCACATCAAAGCTGCGCATCGCGTCCAGCTCATTATCGAACCACTCCACGCGCACAGGGCTATTACAGTTGATAGGGAAAATATCGAGAATATCCCCACGAAGGCAGAATTGACCAATAGCATCAACCTGATCCGTACGTTCATAGCCCAGTTCGAGTAAGCAAGCAACAACATCCTTCTGCTCGCGCTCCTCACCAATCTTCAATACGAGCTGTTTATCACTCAGTCCCGAAGGACGTAGCTGACGTTGCTGCAGAGCCTCTGCCGTAATAAAAACGATACCTCGCTCCTCACCCTGCAGAAAGCGTAGCGCCGCACTCCTGCCCGCCTGCAGCTCCAGGCTCTGCGTCTCCACCTGCACACGCGGCAAGCTCACAGGATAAAGCTCCTGCATCGGCAAATTTGGATAAAAGTAATTCAGCTCGCGCCGATAAGCTCTTATCTCCTCGCGCGTAGCCGTAACAAAGGCAATACTACCCTTCTCCTCCAAAAGCTGATCTATCGCAGCAAAAAAGACCGACTTGCTGCTGCCAGCCAACCCGGTTAAAATACATGCTTGTTTTTTACTTTGATAAGAGGCGGCGCGTTGCACCTCTGCCACCCGCGCCACCATGTTGAGTAGTAGATTGTTCATATGATATTATTACGACATTCGCAATTAGTTATCAAACGCTCACTGCGACTTTCTTAACGAGCGGTTCGGGGCAAGCCAATCAGCTTCGCTCTACGAGCTCGCTTCTTGGGCCCCTATCGCATGGGTCACATTGTCCAATCAGCATCGTCCTACGGACTCGCTTCTTGGATGTGACTCCATCATTTCGTTGGGAACAATAACGAAGCTTCGGGGTTCAATTTGTTCGTTGAAAGGATTTACGATATTAAACCACTCGCTTCTATTGTTCCAACAACTTATTCGCTAAAAGTCGCAATGCTTCGCTTATTGATTAACTAATTG
>JAXEPX010000080.1:0-30432 GCA_034117325.1 Phascolarctobacterium sp.
GAATGCTTTTTGCATTTCGCTTACAGGTCGCGTCCCGTGAGGGGCGCGTGGATAGAAATTTCTGCTTACGCTCTTGCCAAACAATGGCGTAATGTCGCGTCCCGTGAGGGGCGCGTGGATAGAAATCAGATTAACCAATAAGCACGATGAGGAAGAATATGTCGCGTCCCGTGAGGGGCGCGTGGATAGAAATTCGTCGGAACTTTCGCAATCACGCTATTCCTCGTGTCGCGTCCCGTGAGGGGCGCGTGGATAGAAATGGCAACCTGTGCTTGACGATTAGCAGCCTTAGCGTCGCGTCCCGTGAGGGGCGCGTGGATAGAAATAGCAAAATCTTTCCTAAACTCAACTTGTTCAGGGGTCGCGTCCCGTGAGGGGCGCGTGGATAGAAATCGCCTCAAGCTCTGACGGGCCTGCTCTGCCTTTAAAGTCGCGTCCCGTGAGGGGCGCGTGGACAGAAATTCACTATAGGAGATGGATTTTTTTAGAGATCCAGTGTCGCGTCCAGCTAGGATAGCCTCTCTTTCTAATTTGCTTATAAAGGGGGAGGCTTTGTGTGGGCGCTTGTTGGCGGTGCTTCCGTTATTTTTAGGCAATAAAAAACTCCGCAGGCTAGTGTAGCTTGCGGAGTTTGCTGTAGATAGGGATTGGTGGTAGGAAGGGAAGTTATTGAATGGCAAATTCCTCGTTTCGAATATCATTCTTCATTTTAATATCGTATTCTGTTGCAATGATTGCTTCCTTTTCAGAAAGGGTCATGTTAGACCTTAAAAGTAAAGTTAGGAGCTTTAATAAGCTTTTGGCATCTTGATTTGCTTCTGTCCATGTCCATAATAACATAGTTGGAGAGTTTTTTACAGAGGCAGAGGCTATAATTTTCAGCTTTTCTTGCCCAAAATTTTACTCGCCAAAGGGCTCTGGATGTGGTATAATACTAGAGTGTTCCGAAACAGGAACAACAAGAACACAATTCACTATTTCTGAGGGGGAGTAATAAAGTGAGAATCGCAATTTATGGTTATGGTAATCTGGGCCGTGGTGTAGAAGCGGCTATTCGTCAAAATGCAGACATGGAGCTGGTGGCAGTGTTCACCCGCCGTGACCCTGCTTCCGTAAAGGTAGCAACCGAGGGAGTGGCTGTGTACAATATTGCTGACGCTGCAGCGCATAAGGACGAAATCGACGTTCTGGTGCTGTGCGGTGGCTCTGCTACCGATTTGCCGGAGCAAACTCCTGCCATGGCTAAATTATTCAACGTTATCGATAGCTTTGATACCCATGCGCGCATTCCCGAGCATTTTGCCAATGTGGACAAGGTAGCAAAGGAAAATGGCCACATCGCGCTGATTTCCTGCGGCTGGGATCCGGGCATGTTCTCTTTAAATCGTCTCTATGCTAATGTTGTGTTGCCCGAGGGCAAGGATTATACCTTCTGGGGCAAGGGCGTGAGCCAGGGCCATTCCGATGCTATTCGCCGCGTAAAGGGCGTAAAGAACGGCAAGCAGTACACCTGCCCCGTGGAAAGCGTGCTGGAGGAGGTACGCAGCGGTGCGCAGAAGGAGTACACTACGCGCGAAATGCACACCCGCGTGTGCTACATTGTGCCCGAGGAGGGTGCTGACCTGGCAGCGATTGAGAAGGAAATCAAGGAGATGCCCAATTATTTCGCTGATTATGATACCACTGTGCATTTTATCAGCGAGGAGGAGTTCGCAGCAAAACATGCGGGCATTCCTCACGGCGGCTTCGTGCTGCGCAGCGGCGTAACGGGCCTGAATAAGGAGAATAAGCACGTGATTGAATACAGCCTGAAGCTGGATTCCAATCCCGAGTTCACCTCCTCCGTGCTCTGTGCCTATGCTCGCGCGATTAACCGCCTGCATGCAGAGGGCGCAACCGGCTGCAAGACCGTTTTCGACATTGCGCCGGCTTATCTTTCCCCGCTGTCCGGCGAGGAGCTGCGTGCGCATATGCTGTAAGCTAAACGAAAATAGCGATTGAAAAACAAAACGCCGAGGCGGTGTGCTATCCTTTAGGTAGCACGCCACGCTCGGCGTTAGCTGTATTTTTATGCTAGCCAAATAGCTAAATATTATACACTAATCCCCTGAGGGCAGTGCTGCTTTGGGGATATTTTTGTACAGTTTTTACAAATTTACCTTTTAATACAAATATATAAGCCTCTGGAATAAATATACATGTATACAATTTGCAATTGCTTTAGGCCTAGTTTATAATTAAAATTACAGTTCTGTAATTTGCTTTATTTTGCTGTGAGAGGGGAATAATTATGAACACTTCACTACCTGCGAAACAGGGCCTGTACGACCCTTGGTTTGAGCATGATGCCTGCGGTGTAGGCGTAGTCGCTAACATCAACGGCAAAAAGTCGAATAAAATCTTAAAGCAGGCTCTCGTAGTTCTGCATAATATGGACCATCGCGGTGGTCAGGGCGCGGACGCTAATTCAGGCGACGGCGCCGGCGTACTGCTGCAGATTCCGCATAATTTCTTCGTCAAGGAATGCGCAAAGCTCGATATTGACCTGCCCGAGCCCGGCAAATACGCCGTGGGCTTCATCTTCCTCCCACCAGATGTTGTGGAGCGCGAGAACGTGCAGCGCCACTTTGAGCGCATTGTCGAGGCTAATGGCCAGAGCATCATCGGCTGGCGTACTGTGCCCGTGCATCCTGAGGTTTTGGGCGAGAAGTCACGCCAGAGCATGCCCTTTATGGCGCAGGTTTTCGTGCGCCCGTCTGCGAATATCCTGGACCGCCTGGATATCGATGACAACGCCTTCGAGCGCAAGCTCTACAGTATTCGCCGTCAGGCCGAGAACTATATCCGCTATGGTAAGCTGCGCGGTGGCAAATATTTCTACGTTTCCAGCCTGTCTTCGCGCACCATCGTGTACAAGGGCATGCTGACGACCGAGCAGCTGCGCACCTTCTATGCCGACATGGAGGATAGCTCCGTGGAAACGGCGTTGGCACTGGTGCACTCCCGCTTCAGTACGAACACCTTCCCCAGCTGGGAACGCGCACATCCGTATCGCTATCTGATGCATAATGGCGAAATCAATACCCTGCGCGGTAACATCAACTGGATGCGTGCGCGCCAGACCATGTGCGGCAATAGCCTCTGGGGTAATGATATTGGCAAAATTATGCCCATCATCGACGAAAACGGCTCCGACTCCGGCATGTTTGATAACTGCCTCGAGTTCCTCGTGATGAGCGGACGCAGTCTGCCCCATGCCGTGATGATGATGATTCCCGAGCCCTGGGGCAAGAACCCCCATCTGGATCCTGATTTGAAGGCCTTCTTTGAATATCATAACTCTCTGATTGAAGCGTGGGACGGCCCCGCTGCCATGGCCTTTACCGATGGTCGTACGATTTGCGCTGCTCTCGACCGCAATGGCCTGCGCCCCTCCCGTTACTATATTACTGAGGATAATACCATCGTTCTGGCCTCCGAGGTCGGCGTGGTCGACATTGATCCCTCCACCATCGTGAAAAAGGACCGTCTGCGCCCGGGCCGCATGCTCGTAATCGATACTGAGCAGGGCCGCATCATCGGCAATGACGAGATTAAGCACCAGATTGCGACTGAGCACCCCTATCGCGAGTGGCTCAAGGAGCATTCCATTAAATTGAAAAATATTCCGCTCAATAGCGAGCTGCCCGTACCCGATACCCAGACTCTCTTGCAGCGTCAGCGCGCCTTCGGCTATACGCTGGAGGACCTGACGAAGTTCCTGCGTCCCATGGCGACGAAGGGCATCGACCCGCTGGGAGCAATGGGTAACGACGCACCCCTGGCCGTGTTGAGCGAAAAGCCGCAGCTGCTCTATAACTATTTCAAGCAGCTCTTTGCCCAGGTTACGAATCCGCCTATCGACGCTATTCGCGAGGAGGTCTTCACCGATACGACGAGTGGCATTGGCCCTGAATTGAACCTCATCGATCCGCAGCCCGAAAGCTGTCACCAGATTAGCGCTGAGAGCCCTGTTTTGAGCAATATCGAGCTGGCGAAGCTGCGTCATATACCGAATTTTGAGGCCTGCACCATTCCCATGCTCTATAATGTATCCGAGGGTGGCGCTGGCTTGAAAAAGGCTCTGGACGATATTTTTGCCCAGGCTGATAAATATATTGAAGAGGGCAAGGTTATCCTCATCCTCTCCGACCGTGGCATTACGAAGGAAAAGGCTGCGATTCCGGCACTCTTGGCTGGCGCAGGTCTGCACCATCATTTGATTAAAAACGGCACCCGTCTGCGTGCCTCCATTATTATCGAGTCCGCTGAGCCGCGCGAGGTGCACCATATGGCACTGCTTCTGGGCTATGGCGTCAGCGGCATTAACCCCTATCTCGCTTTCGAAACACTGGAAAATATGTGCAACGAGGGCATGATGGACATCAGTTTTGAAAAGGCTACGGAAAATTACATCAGCGCCTGCACGCACGGCATTGCGAAGATTCTCTCCAAGATGGGCATTTCTACTGTGCAGTCCTACCGTGGTGCGCAGATTTTCGAGGCTATCGGCATTTCTAGCGCTGTTATTAACGAATACTTCGCAGGCACGCCGTCCCGCCTCGAGGGTATTGGCCTGGATGAGATTGCGAAGGAAGTTTCCATGCGCCACGAGCCTGCGTTCGTTGAGGGCGATATTGACCTCTTCAGCTATGACAGTGGCTCCCATTATCAATATCGCGATAATGGCGAGAAGCATATGATTAACCCCGAGAGCATCGTGAAGCTGCAGCAGGCCTGCAAGCTGGGCGACTACAAGCTCTTTAAGGACTTCAGCGAGCAGCTCTGCGGTAGCGAGTTCGCGAACCAGACACTGCGCAGCATGCTGACCTTCACGCCGCAGCGCTTGCCTATTGATATTGACGAGGTGGAGTCCGTCGACAGCATTTGTAAACGCTTTAAGACGGGCGCCATGAGCTATGGCTCCCTTAGTCAGGAAGCACATGAATGTCTGGCCATCGCGATGAACCGCATTGGTGGTCGCTCCAATACGGGCGAGGGTGGCGAGCATCCGAGCCGCTTTGCACCTATGCCCAATGGCGATAGCAAGCGAAGCTCCATTAAGCAGGTTGCTTCCGGTCGCTTCGGCGTTACCAGTAATTACCTCGTGAATGCGGACGAAATTCAGATTAAGATTGCCCAGGGCGCTAAGCCCGGCGAGGGTGGTCAGCTGCCCGGCGGCAAGGTATATCCGTGGATTGCAGAGTGCCGTGGCACGACGGCAGGCATTGGCCTGATTTCGCCCCCGCCCCACCATGATATTTATTCCATCGAGGATTTGGCCGAGCTGATTCACGATTTGAAAAATGCTAATCCGCGCGCACGCATCAGCGTGAAGCTCGTTAGTGAGGTGGGCGTTGGTACCATTGCTGCGGGCGTAGTTAAGGCCTGCGCTGACGTTGTCCTCATTAGTGGCTATGACGGTGGCACGGGTGCATCCCCGCGTACCTCCATTAACCATGCAGGTCTGCCGTGGGAGCTGGGTCTGATGGAAACGCACCAAACATTATTACTCAATAATCTGCGTGACCGCGTAACGCTCGAGACCGATGGTAAGCTCTTAACCGGTCGTGACGTTATTATCGCAGCACTGCTTGGCGCAGAGGAATATGGCTTTGCGACGGCGCCCTTGATCGCGCTGGGCTGCGTGATGATGCGCGTCTGCAATCTGAATACCTGCCCCATGGGCATTGCTACGCAGGATCCTGCGCTGCGCAAGAATTTCCATGGAAAGCCGGAATATATCGTAAATTATATGCATTTTATCGCGCAAGAGGTGCGTGAATATATGGCGATGCTGGGCTTCAGAACCATCGACGAGATGGTGGGCCGCACCGAGGTGCTCATCCCGAAACCCGAAAAAGCACGCAATTGGAAGAACAAGAATCTGGACCTCGCTCCGCTGCTCTATAAGCCTGAGGTGGAGCCGGGTGCTAGTCAGGTCTGCACGAAGCAGCAGAACCATCATTTGGAAAAATCTCTCGATATGCGTGAGCTGCTCGACATTTGCCACAGCAATCTGGAGAGCAAGAAGCCCGTACACATTACCCTGCCGATTAAAAATACCGACCGCGTTGTCGGCACGATTTTAGGCAGTGAGATTACCCGTCGCTACGGCCTCGAGGGTCTGCCTGCGGATACGATTAATCTGCACTTTAAGGGCAGCGCCGGCCAGAGCTTTGGTGCCTTCGTACCGAAGGGCGTAACGCTGGAGCTGGAGGGCGACGCTAATGACCACGTGGGCAAGGGCTTGTCCGGTGGCAAGATTATCATTTACCCCGACAGCGATGCTCGCTTTAATGCACATGAAAATGTTATCATCGGTAACGTAGCCTTCTACGGCGCGACGAGCGGTGAAGCTTACATCCGTGGTATCGCGGGCGAGCGCTTCTGCATCCGCAATAGTGGCGTGAACGCCGTTATTGAGGGCGTGGGCGACCATGGCTGCGAATATATGACTGGCGGCACGGTCGTTATCCTGGGACCCACGGGGCGCAACTTCGCGGCAGGCATGAGTGGCGGCGTAGCCTATGTATTGGATCTCGCAGGGGACTTTGCGACCTACTGCAATAAGGACATTGTCCTCTTGGAGCCCCTGGAGGCCATTAACGATAGCTTAACTGTGAAGAAGATGATCTTCAACCATGCAGAATACACCGGTAGCAAGCTGGCTCTGGATATTCTGGAAAATTGGGACGAGTATCAGCATAAATTCGTCAAGGTTATTCCTAAGGACTATAAGGTCGTTATGGAGAAGCTCAACGATTATCTGCAGCAGGGTATGAGCATGGAGGCTGCGACCTTGCAAGTATTTGAGGAGGTGAAGGCATAATGGGTAAGGCAACAGGATTTATGGATTATAAACGTCAGGAGCTTGCTCAGCGTGCCCCCTTGGAGCGCATTCAGGATTGGGACGAGATTAAGCAAAGCAGTCTGCCGCACGCAGAGGAGCTGCGCTGTCAGGCAGCGCGCTGCATGGACTGCGGCGTGCCCTTCTGCCATAGCGGCATCATGCTTAATGGCGCTGTGAGCGGCTGTCCGTTGCACAATCTGATGCCAGAGTTTAATGACCTCGTGTATCATGGCATGGAAGAATTTGCCTATGCGCGCTTGAATAAAACGAATAATTTCCCGGAGTTCACCTCCCATGTGTGTCCCGCTCCCTGCGAGGGCGCCTGCAATGCGGGGCTGGTGACTGCGCCTGTAGCGATTAAAAATATTGAGCAATATATTATTGAGAACGCTTTTGCGAAGGGGCTTGTGAAGCCCAATATCCCGGCGAAGCGCACGGGCAAAAAGGTGGCTGTCATTGGCAGCGGCCCTGCGGGCCTCGCCTGCGCGGACCAGCTGAATAAGGCTGGGCACAGCGTTACGGTGTACGAGCGTGCTGACCGTCCGGGTGGCCTTTTGATGTACGGCGTGCCGACGATGAAGCTGGCGAAGGAGACGGTGCTGCGCCGCGTAAAATTGCTTGAGGACGCAGGTGTAACCTTCGTTCTGAATGCCGAGGTGGGTGCGAAGATTTCCTCCACTACATTGCTCGAGGAGTTCGACGCTGTGGTGCTCTGCACGGGTGCAACCCAGCCGCGTGATATCGAGGTCAAGGGGCGCGAGCTTGGCGGCATTTACTTCGCGAAGGAGTTCCTGCATCAGGTAACGAAGAGCTACCTCGATAGCAATTATGAGGATGGACTTTTTGTTGATACGAAGGATAAGGATGTTGTTATTATCGGTGGCGGTGACACGGGTAATGACTGTATGGCGACGGTTATTCGTCAGGGCTGCCGCAGCGTGAAGCAGCTGCAGCATAACCCCTGTTTGCCGCATTCTCGCACGGAGCAGAATCCCTGGCCCGAGTTCCCGAGAGTCTTCACGACTGACTATGGTCAGGAGGAAGCGATTGCGAAATTTAAAGAGGATGCGCGCGAATTCTGTGTGATGACGCAGGAATTTATTGGCGAGGATGGTCATGTAACCGGCGTGCGTATTAGCCAAAATACGATGCAAATGATTAATGGCAAGCGTACGGAGGTGCCCGTGCCCGGCACGGAGCGCGTCATTCCGGCGCAGGTGGTACTGCTGGCGATGGGCTTTGCCGGCAGTGAGCAGCGTCTCGTGGACGAGTTCCATGTGGAGAAAAATGCGCGTGGCTCCATTGCGGCGAGCGAAAAGGATTATGCGACGAGCGTACCCGGCGTTTTTGCCGCAGGTGATGCGCGTCGTGGCCAGAGCCTTGTGGTCTGGGCGATTGCCGAGGGCCGTGGCGCAGCTGCCGCTGTGAATAAATATCTGGCTGGGAAATAAGTTAAAATATTAGCCAGAGTCAGGGGAGTTAGGGAGTAGAGGTATGCATACAAAGGACTATTACGAAAACCTTGTCCAAAGCTTGAGCCTTGAGCATCCTTTTTGGAATAGCACTGATATTGCTTACGAAATAATTTTGCAAGGAATTTTAGCCTGCGATTGGAAAAGTGGGGAGCGGATTCCCCAGGAGCAGCTGGCCAGCATGCTGGCTATGAGTCGCACCCCGATTAGGGATGCCTGCGCTAGGCTGGTGGATGAGGATTATTTAGAAAAAAATGACAAAAATGTCTGCCAGGTCAAGCAGGTAAAGCTGAAGGATTATATGGATTTTACGGAATTCCGCCAATGTCTGGAGGCTAAAGCAGCTTACCTTGCTGCGCGCAATATTAGTGATGAGCTGCTTGTGGAGCTGGAGCTGAATATGGAGCGCTTTAAAAGAGCGGAGGCCGAGGGTGATTTGCATAAGGCTATGCAGCTTGATAATGAGTTTCATGCCATTATCGCTAAGGCCTCGAAAAATAAGTATCTTTATGAGACCATAAAAAGCTTTAATCGCAGAAAGTCTTTTTATATGCATATTTTAGTGCAAAGGCCTTCCTTTAAATTTGTTGTTAATAAGCATACAGCAATTTTGAATGCTATTAAGAATAATGATGAGGAATTAGCTGAAAAAAGTATGCTCAGTCATATAGAGTTTTATATTCGTAATATTGGCAATGTGTCTATTTAAAGATGCGGACAGGGCTGTTGTGTACTGTTAAAGGTACTGTACTGCTGAAACTGTGTTTATTTTTACATGCTATCAGGATAGGGTTATAATAAAATCGAGGTTTTGCTAGGTGCTAGGATAATCTTAGCACCTATTTTTTTATACAAAAAGGAAGTGAGCTGAGTGGATTATAAAATTGCTTCGCGTTTGCCCGAGGCTCAGGAAAATATTATCCTGCAGGTAGTGGCAAAAAGTATGCAGATACCTGATTGCATTTCCTTCGCTATGGGTAGTCCTGCTGTTGAAAGCATTCCGGTGGAGCTTTTGCAGGAATGTGCTGAGGAGGCCTTTAAGGAAAATCCTCTGGCAGTTTTGCAATATGGACCTATGGCCGGGGATGCGAAGCTGGCAGCCTGGATTAAGGATAGAGTTGTAGCTGCGAAGGGGGCAGCTGCTACGGATAATAAGGTTATTATTCTGACGGGCTCCGGCAAGGCTTTAGGCCTGGTACCGCGTACTCTCTGCGATATGGGGGATGAGGTTTATATGGATGAATTTACCTTCCCCAATGCCTATATCAGCGTGCGCAATGTGGGCGGTGTGGCTGTAGGCATTCCCATGGATGAGGATGGCATGCTGCCAGATGCTTTAGAGGTAGCTGCGCAAAGTGGCAAGGGTAAATATATTTATTTAATCCCCAATTTCCAAAATCCCACGGGACGCACGATGAGCCTGGCGCGCAGGAAAAAAATTTACGAGCTGGCGCAAAAATATGATTTGCTCATTTATGAGGATGATCCCTATGGGGATGTGCGCTTTAGTGGGGAGGCAGTGCCCAGCTTCAAGAGCTTGGATGTGGATAATCGCGTGCTTTATGTGGGCTCCTTCTCTAAGACCTTGAGTGCAGGCCTGAGAGTGGGCTATATTTACGGGCCCAGTGCCTTAATGGATAAAATGGCCGCTGTGAGAAGTGGTGATGGGCAGGACCCCCTGTTCAACCAACTGATTATTCGCAAATGCTTGGAGAAGATGTCCTTTGAGGAGCATTTGGGGAAGGTGCAGAGCATTTATGGGCGCAAAGCACGGCTGATGGCAGAGATTCTCCGCGAGGAGTGCTCGCCTAAGTGCAGAGTAGAGTTGCCGGAGGGCGGGATGTTCGCTTGGGTGACGCTGCCGGAAGCGGTGAACGTGGATGCCTTCAGTGAGGCTGCATTGCAGCAGGGTGTGGCTGTAGTAAAAAGTGGCGCCTTCGCTGTGGATGCTGCGAAGCCTGGGCATGGGCTGAGATTGAATTTTTCAGCGCCGCAGGATGAGGCAATTATTAAGGGCTGCCGGATTTTTGCACGGCTGACCCATGAATTTTGTGATTAATGTAGCATAGTAGTAATGTAGTAAAGGAGAGAGAAACATGCAAGGTAAAATCGCTTTAGAGGAACATTTTTCTGATGAGGAGTTTTTAGGAGATATTAAGCAATATTTTATTCGTGAGGGTAAATGGGACAAGGGCTCCTGCAATATCCTGGATATTACAGGCCGCCGCTTAGAGGAAATGGACAAAAATGGCATTGAGCTGACTATTTTGTCCCTGTCTTCCCCGGCTGTACAGGCAGTTTTAGATCCTAAGGAAGCAGTGGAGAAGGCTATTGCTGTTAATGATTATATTGCTGAGGCTATTCGTGATTATAAGCATCGCTTTGCTTCCTTCTGCGCTCTTCCTACGCAGGACCCCGAGGCTTCTATTAAGGAGCTGCATCGCTGCATGAAGGATTTGGGCATGAAGGGCGCACTGATCAATGGCTTCTGCCAAATCGGTGATGTAGAAAATTGTGTATATTTGGATCAACCCCAATATGAGGACTTCTGGTCCGAGGTGGAGAAGCTGGATGCACCTATTTACCTGCATCCCAGAATGGCTGCTCCCAGCGTTATGAATAAAATGTACGCTGGTAATAACTGGATGGTAAGCGCAGCTTGGGGCTTCCATGTTGAGACGGCTACTCACTGCCTCCGCTTGATTGCCAGCGGTCTCTTTGATCGTCATCCGAATCTGAAAATCGTCATTGGTCATATGGGCGAGCTGCTGCCCTTCCAGATTTGGCGCATTACCAATCGCGTTAACGGTGCTCCTCGTGATACTAAGTGCGTGAAGCCCTTTAGCTATTATCTGCATAATAATTTCCATATCACGACCAGTGGCAACTGCTCCATGCCTGCCTTGACTTGTGCTATGATGGAAATGGGCTGCGATCGCATTATGTTCTCCACTGATTATCCGTATGAGACGATGGAGCAGGCTGCAGAATGGTTCGATAATATGCCTGTTGCTGAATATGATCGCTTGAAGATGGGCCGCTTGAACGCTATGAAGCTCTTCCATTTGGAGGATGTGCTGAAATAAGCTTGTAGAAATTAGTAGTATGGTTTCTTTACCAAATTTATTGTAGATGGGAAGTATTGTAGTTATGGAAAAGAAAATAAGTATGGGGCAGGCAGTAGCTGCTCTTGTAGTGATTATTGCAAGTATTGTTGTAAGTATCAAGGTTGGCTTTGGTACGCAAATGTCGCTTTTAGTTGGTACGATGATGTCCGTTGCTGTGGCGATGGCCTTTGGCACGAAATGGGATGAGATTAAGAAGCATACCATGGCTAATTTGGCCAGTGGTGGCTTGTGCTTCTTCATTTTGGTGCTGGTAGGTATTCTCGTAGGTGTGTGGCTGATTGGTGGCACGCTGCCGTCCTTGATTTACTATGGCCTGGAGATGATTTCTCCTGTGGCGATTGTGCCGTTAACCTTTGTGCTGTGCGCACTGACCTCTGTGTTCACCGGTACCTCCTTTGGTAGTGTGGCAACCATGAGTTTTGCTATGTACGGTATTGCTGTCAATATGGGCGTTCCGGGTGAGGTTATTGCTGGTGCGGTTGTTTCCGGTGCTTATTTTGGCGACAAGATGTCCCCCATGAGCGATACGACGAATATCGCTCCGAATAATGCTGGGACGGACCTCTATTCTCACATTGGCTCCATGTGCTATACCACTATTCCGGCAACCTTGGTCTGCCTGGTGCTCTATGTTATAGTTGGTATGGGCTATTCCGAAGGCAATTATGACCCGACTAATGTGGAGCTGATTCGCAATACTCTGGCTGCTAACTTTAAGATTTCCCCTATTTGCATGCTGCCGCTCTTTATGGTGCTTTTCCTTTCTGCAATTAAGGTCCCTGCTATGCTGGCTATGGGTTCCACGGCTTTTATCAGCGTGCTTTTTGCAGCCTTCACTCAGAATGTAGCTATTGCTAAGATTATGGGCGTAGCTTTAAATGGCTTTGTTTCTCATACTGGAGTAAAAATGGTGGACGTTATTTTGTCCCGCGGCGGTATTCGCTCCATGACGGGCACGATTGCCATTATCCTCTTTGCAACTGTTATGGGTGGCGCGCTGAAATCCTCCGGCATTATGGATATGCTGGTTAAGGTACTCTTAAAGATCGTTAAATCCTCTAAGAGCCTGATTGTGGCAACGCTGTGCTATAGCTGGGGTATTGTTTTACTCACTGGCAATCAGATGCTGAGCATTATTATGCCTGCTAGCACCATGGGTGACCTGTATGATGAGCTTGATGTGGACCGTAAGGTGCTCTCGCGCTCGGTCGAGGATGCTGGTACGCTGGGCTCTGCCATTGTACCCTGGGCTACGGCTTCTGCCTTTATTACAGGTGTGCTGGGCGTGGGCATTGGCTATATTCCTTATGCCTTCCTGTGCTATATTGTGCCTATTTTCTCCGTTGCCTGCGCTTACACGAATTTTGGTGTGTGGGACAAAGAGGGAAGACCGCTTTGGAAAAAGCATAATTAATTTTTCCTAGAAATTTAATACTTAGTATAGTCTGCATGCATTGCTTGCGCAGTGTGTGCAGACTTTTTTGTGGGGGTGACGTTGTACTATGAATGAACGAGTTGTATAATGGGGGGAGAATTTAGCGAAAAGGACGTGAGTGAAGGTGTTAAAATTTATTGTCATGATTGTTGTCAGCTTGAGCCTGTGCCTGGGCTGTGCTTCGGAAAAGAAGACTGATTATCAGGCAACGGCAGCGCAGCTAGCTGCGCAGGTACGCCAGGGGACGGATTTACGCGTGGGCAGCGTGTATGAGGTGACTGGCAAGCTTCATCAGGTGCGCAAGGATAGCCTTGTTTTAGAGGGAGATGAGCTGACCTGGATTAATTTTACTACTGAGGGGGATACCTCTAAGTATCATAAGGGGGAGCAAATAGTTCTGAAGGGAAAATATCTGCGTCACGAGCGTTTGGAGACATGTGGTGCTTTAGGGCATGATTTATATTTTTCTCTTGTAAAGTAGAGGATAATCTGGAAAATTATTATTAATAAAAATTGCTTATATGGTAGAGGTCAAGAGTGTTAACATAGCTGTTACGCTCTTGACTTTTTTTATTTAAATTATCCTTTTATATTAACCATACCTTAAGAATAGGATAAAGAAGCCAGTAGATTCAGTATTAAACAAGAATTTTACTTCCATAAATATTACACTTATCATACTGTAACGATATGATAACTATAAAAGAGCAGATTGATAATTTAAGCTACTCTGTTACAATTAAAACAGAAAAACTCTATGCAGAAAGGTTAAGGTAGATGGATATGGATAGAAGGGCATTTTTTACGAAAGGCTTTCCTGCTTATTTCTTTAAGATGGGCGAGGCCTTTGCTGAAGCGTCGGGAATAAAAAAGAATCCCCATGATTATTTCGATTCCTTTGAATCCTGCTATCCGCTTTTATCCGAGGTATCTTATGATATGCTGGTGCAGGCAGCTGAGCAGCTGGATATCGAGGTGGGCAATAAGGATAAGCTAACCTTAGCCAAGGAAATTTATGCAGTAAAGGGAGTGAAGGGCTTTGAATAAAATTTGTGGTCTTTTAAGTACCGGTGCCCTCTTATTACATAGTGAAAAGCATACCTCCGGCCTTGATTATGTGAGCAGGGTGGATGGCGAGGAGGGGACCTGGTATTACTGGCTGAGCAGTATGCCGGGTGTCTACGAGCTGAAGCTGAAGGAGCTAACGGAGGCTGAGGGGGCTGAAATCAGCAAGCTAGCTATTCGTTATTATCCTGATGTGGAGGAGGAGTGCTTTGAGAAGCTGTCCTGTAAGGAGCAGCTCTTGCGCGTCAGTGAAATGTTTGATGACACTGATGTCGTGATTCCGGAGAATCCCGATGTATGTCCCTGCTGTGGTGGCGACGTGCATGACGAGGAGCATGAGCATCATCATTGCCATGGGCACAGAGCTGCTCGCAAAAAAGGCATTCCGAAACTGGTACTGCGCAAGCAGCTGCCGGAGGAAACATATGTTATCGGTAGCTTGGAGCTAAGCGTTACGGATAAGCTCGAAAGTCTCAAGCTTACGACACAGGATGTTTACAAGGAGTATGTGGAGGAGGGGATTAAGCTTCCCGATGCTCAGGGAAAGCTGGTCGAGCTTGTGCCTCCGCAGGGCCTTGATAAGGCTTGGCCGGGACTGGAGCTTGTAAACGTGTTTATGGACTTTTTTATAAATAAGTTTTTAAATGTCTTGTCTATCAACTGCATTTTAAAGGAAAAGCTGGAATTGACAGGGGAAAGCAAGCATTTTTTGGTCAATAAGCAAGTGGAGTCCGTTGCTGATAAGGATGTGCAATTGTTTATTCTGACCTATATGTGCTGAAAGGAGGCAGAGTATAATGTCTGATCAAAGCCATGAAACTGAAGGTAAATTTAGTTGGCCAGGTTTTATTGCAGGTCTGGTGTTAGGTGCAGGTTTGTTCTATGCAACTATTCAACTTGTTTCGGCTCTGATGTTCTCTAGAACGGCTGCTTAAAAATTGAAAGGAGTATTAAAATGGGCGTATCCAGAAGAGATTTTTTGAAAGGCTTGGCTATTGGTGGTACCACTGGTTATTTGGCAATGGCTGGCGCATCTTCCACCGTGTTGAAAGATGTATTTGTTCCCCCGAGACCGATTGGTGATTTTGATATTGGCGAATGCAAAAGCGTAAAATGTACTGTAGTATCCGAGACGAGCTGGTTTAATAACGCACGTCTGGTAAAGGATATGAAGGATGCGGGCGGCCTTTTGGTTAACCAATATATCATTCCTTGGACTCATAAAGGCGTTAAGGAAGGCTATAATGGCGATAACTCCGGCGGCTTCTGCACCATGATTGACGTAGAGCTGATGGACGGCACTAAAAAGAAAATGCTGCTGGACTGCGGCTGGAACACTGCCTGGATGGACGAATGCTTGAAACGAGAGGGCGTTGACAAGATGCTGGAAAACCATGAGGTTGACCTGCTGTTCGTAACTCACGAGCATTTTGACCATTATTGGGGCGTTGAATCCGTGCTGAAGCATTGCCCGGATATTCCTATTATCGTTCCGAAGGGCTTCTATAAAGAGGGCTTTGACCTGCTGAAGGGTGCAAACTTCCCCATCGCTGGTGTAAAGAACGATTATCCGCATACTGGTCCTCTGGAAGTACGTGAATCCGGTAAGGTTCATCCCCTGTTCCCGGGCTGCGCTTCCATCACCTTTGACTCCGCAATTATTACTCGCGTAACTGGCGAACAGGGCTTGGTATTCAATGTTCATGGCAAGGGCCTCGTTGCTATCACTGGCTGCTGCCATATGGGCATTATTACCTTCCTGGAAGAGATCAAGCACTCCGTTAAGGGCGGCGACAAGATTTATGGTATCCAAGGCGGCCTGCACATTTCCCCGTTCGAGGACTGGGATCCGCAGTATGATGACTTGATTAAAGCACTGCCTGGCTATGGTATCGAAATTCTGGGCTGCAACCACTGCACCGGTTACCTGACCGCTGAGAAGATGGTATTGGCAGGTATGCCTGTTGTACAGGGTACTGCAAGATTCAAGAGCAAGAAAAAGCTGTATCTGGGCAATGGTGACCAGATCATGTTTGGCTAATTTCGGGAGGCGAATTAAGGATGATCAATCTTAAGGATCATATGTGGCTGGAAAGCCGTATTATGGAGAATAAAATGCCTCAACCGGTACGCGGTATTGTTGGCGTATTGTTTTCCTTTGCAATTTTCTATGCATTGTGGTGGGTATTCATGGATCCTCGTGGCATCATGAGATGGTACACTCCGCAATATGGTTACATGTACATTCGTTGGATTTTGATTGTTGCTATTTGGCAAGCTTATATTTTCAACTTCTGGCCCTTCAGCCTGAAGTGGCGTGAAAGTACCCATCCTGTGATTACGGGTATCGTGCTTGTTGCTGTTAACTTTGCTATTGTTGGCGCAGTTATTTGGGGCTTCTTCTATAATTTCCTGGGCCTGTATTCCATTCCGTATCTGAGTGTGGATAAGCTAGTTGGCAAGGGCATGACAGAATTCTTTGCTCGTGAGTATTCCTCTCTGGCAATTCTGATGTTCGCAGCAATCGCATCCTGGCTGAGCCCGATTGTACCGGTTTGTTTTGAAAACCATCCCTGGCAAAGCATGAAGCAGCCTGCAAGAGGCATTACTGTTTTCTGCGTAACTGCTCTGTTCTCCGTACTGGCCTTCTTCTGCCTGATGCATCCTCACTATCATGTATTGTTCTGGCCTTGGCAAGAATATGCAGCTGCTTATCCCTGGTGGTTCGAGTTTGCTCATACCCTGCATGGCAACTTCAACGTTGGCTGGGTAATGTGCGGTACCGTTGCTATCTGGATGCTGGAAATCACCTTTGATCGTTATCCCTTCGTAATGATTAAAAACAAGATTCTGCGCGGCGTTGCAGGCTTTGTAGGTGTCTTCCTGTTTGCAGTATTGTTGTTCATCACCTTCAACTTCATTCAAGAGGTTGCATGGGGTCCTGCTATTGATGGTGCAAAGAGAATTCTTGCTCCTGACTGGCGTTATCTGCATAGCGGCGAATTGGCTATCATGATGCTGATTCCGGCTATGATTCTGAATTTCTACTTCGACAATGGCCCGAAAAACTATGGCGTAGCTGGTAATATCGCTCTGAGATTGATCATCATCGTTATCAGCACCATCGTTTTCCACTGGCTGTACTACAAATTCAGCCCTGCTATGCTGGGTACCCAAGCTGCTTACTCTCATCCGCAGCAATTCCCAATGGCTCCTGGCATCCTCTTCATTTGCGTAATGCTGTTCCATAACTGGTTCATGGATTTCTGGCCGGGTAAAAAACGCGTTGGCAATGTTGACAAGGTAATGGATGAAGACGAAGAGTAAAATCAATACGTTATAAGTGTAATTTGTGGGATCTGTCACATAATGGTATAATTATATACGGAATTATGTGACAGATTTTTCCACATTATAGTAGGGAAAGGAGGCATCCTATGAGTATCGGTATAGGAGAAATCCTGTTGGTGCTAGTAGTCGGCTTTGTGGTTGTGGGTCCGGAGGATTTACCGAAGGTAGCTCGCGGACTGGCAAAATGCGTGAAAAAGCTGCGCAGCATGATGAAGGAGGTTACCAAATCCTTCGAGGAGGAAATGGAGCTGGAGAACCTGCAAAAGGATACGGAAGAAATCCGTAAGCTTAGTGATGATTTCCAAAAGGTGCAGGATGATGTTATTAAGCATGCTATGGAAAACAAATAAGATTTTCGTCTTGATCTAAGAAAGGTGGTATTTGTAATGCGTCTAGGTGCAACAGAGATTTTATTGATTATCGCAGTAGCCATTTTAGTTTTTGGCTCCAATAAGCTTTCTGGCTTGGGCAAGGCCTTAGGAACGAGCATTAGAGAATTTAAGCAAGAGGTAAAGAGCCCTGAAAATGCTACGGCAAAAGAGGGTGAGGCAAATGACAGCGAAGCAGCAAAACAATAATTATGTAGCGGATCCCTTTGATGAGGTGCAGTCCTATGAGCCGCCCTTGAAGGAGCATATCAAGGAGCTGAGAACTAGATTATTATGGTGCTTGGGCTTTTTATGTGGTAGCTTCTTTGTGATTGCCACCTTTTTTGCCAGTGATTTAATGCAGCTTCTAACGGAGCCCATTAAAAGCAGGGGCATTCAATTTATTTATTTAGGCTTATCCGAAGCGCTCGTAGCTCAGCTGAAGGTTTCCTTTATCGCGGCCGTAGTAGTATCGGCGCCAGTGATCTTTTGGCATATTTGGGATTTTATCCGTCCTGCTCTCTATGAAAATGAGAAAAAGGTCGTTATTCTTTTCTCCTTAGGCTCAGTGTTCTTATTTATTTTAGGTGTAGCCTTTGGCTATGGGGTAGTTTTTCTATCAGCAATTACTTTTTTTGTCTTTATGGGTGAAAATCTGGCGACTCCCATGCTCTCCATCAGTCAGTATGTAGGCTTTTTGTTTGGCTTCGTACTGTCCTTTGGTGTGGTTTTCGAGCTGCCGGTGGTTGTCTATGTTCTGTGTAAGCTTGGTGTCGTAACTGTGGAACAGTTGGTGAGCCTGCGCAAATACATGGTACTAGTTATTTTTGTGTTCGCTGCTTTCTTGACTCCTCCGGATGTATTAAGTCAATGTTTAATGGCTTTCCCCATGATTGTTTTGTACGAAATTGGCATTATTGTGGCTAAGCTGGGTCGGTAAGAGTTTGCTTTAAGGGTAAAGTGAGTGATGAAGCTATGCAAAGTAAAGTATTAGTAGTAAATCATAAGCAGACAGTGAAGCAGGAGCTTAATGATTTGTTGGCAAAGGAATATGAGGTTATCAATGTTGCTGATGCCTATGAAGCTCTTGCTGCCTTAGAGGCTGATACAGATATTAAGATTATGCTTTTAGAGCTCATGCTGCCCAAAATGAGTGGACTCGAGCTGGTACAGAAAATTAGAAGCAATAATTTATATAAGGAGCTAGTTATTATTGTTGTTACTGAGGTGGGTAATACGCATGAGGAGATTACCGCCTTGGGTATAGGCGCAGATGATTATATTTGTCAGCCGATTTCTGCCGAGGTTGTTGCAGCTCGCATTAAGCATATTCTTTATAATAAGGAAATCCTGAAGAGCTCTGAATCTCGCTTTGGCCTGCAACGTAATTTGCTAGATGCAACGGAGACTGCTATTTATGTAGTCGATGCGATTAACCATAATTTACTTTATGCTAATAATGCTGCTAGCAAAATGCTCCAGGCAAAAAATGATACCTATGCAGGGCGTAAATGCTATGAATATTTTTTTAATCGCAAATATCCCTGTGAAAATTGTAAGCTATTTATCGCTCATACTAACGAAAGCAAAACTGAGGTCTACGTCCCTAAGGTTGCTAAAACGATGAGCGTGCGCATTCACCTCATGGAGTGGTTAACGCGCCCGGCATATGTTGTTTATATGACCGATATTACGGAGGAAAAGCGTGCGCGCCAGTTAGCAGAGGAAAGATACCAGAAGGAGCTCAGACGTCGCTATAGAGTGGATATGGACTTTATGGCTTATTTAGTCATCAATGTTACTACTGGTGCCGTAATTGAACACGATCCTCACGGCTTCCCCGTGCCGACGATTTATCCTGGTCAACCGGAGACAGAGTTTATTGAGAGAGTTTTGCCCACGGTTATCGATTATGAAAAACGTAAGGAATTTACGGAGATGCTGGGCTTGGATAATCTCAGACGTTCCTTCCAGGAGGGTAAGACTGTTTTATCCATTGATTATCGACGCTATGCAAGAAATATGAAGGATATTATGTGGGCTCGCTCCACGATTCAGCTGATGGAGGATCCACAAAGTAAGGATTTAATAGCGTTTTTATATACCTATGATATAAATGAAAATAAAATGATGCAGGAGGTTATTACGAAGGCAGTCAATTATGACTATAATATGATTGCTTATATTAACCTCTTTTCGGAAACTGCTAAAATGTACACTAGTAATGGCTTTGGTATTCAGCAATCGCCTAAGCAGGAGTTTGATTATCAAAATGCAGTGGAAAATTATATCAAAGCCTTTGTTGTGAGCGAGGAGCGCGAGGCTGCCTTCCAAAAGATGGCTCTGACGAATATTAGGAAGCGTTTGGCAGAGGATGATTTTTATGAATTTGACATAACCTTGATTGACGCAATGGGAATTGTGAAGAAGAGCAGAATCCGTTACGTCAATCTTGATAAGATATACGGTATGGTGCTCTGGACGGACAGGGACATTACCCATATCATTGATAAGGAGACTGCTAAGCAAAAGCAGCTTTTAGGACAGGTTGAGGAGCTGCGCAGTATTAATAGCATCAAAAATGATTATCTTACCAGCTTTGGTGCGCGAATACGCAGTCCCTTGAAGGATATTATCGGTAGCCTTAAAAAGCTAAGCAACTCCTGTGCGCGTGATGAGAATAAGCAGGAGTTTGATAGAATAAAGGCTCAGCTCAGCCAAATCACCGACATCATTAATGATGTTACTGATATTAGTGCTTTAGAAAGCCAAAAAATGAAATTTAGCGAGGTGCAGTTTACAATCTCTGATTTACTGAATACAGTAATGCGGGATGTGAAACGTAAATATGCAGCTAAAAAGATTCATGTAGAATTTGTAGAGCAGCTAGTACATGACACCTGCTTGGGTGAGTATAAGGCGACCTATAAGCTGCTGTACAATATTTTAGATAATGCCTTTAAATATTCGGACAATAATAGTAAGGTGCAGGTAATTGTGTACGAATTGCCGTTTTGTGACCATGCTAAGGCGCTTTATCGCTTTATTGTCAAGGATACAGGCTGTGGTATGGATGCGGAGCTCTTGCGCTATGTGTTTACTCCATTCCACGCTTATGGTATGAAAGCAGATAATAATGTTAGCTCAGGACTGGGCTTAGCTATTGCGAAGATTCTGGCGGAGCGCCTAGGAGGTAGCATTGCCATCGATAGCAAGCTGGGGGCTGGTACTACTGTAACCATCGATTTGCAAATAGAGTTTGTCCATAGTATGCTTGTTGAGACTAGTCCGCAAGAGGTGGTGCATGAGCAGCAGGATCCGATTAGGGAGAAACGCTTTTTATGGCTGCAAAATAATCGGCTTGAGCACCTGGCGCTGCGCAAGCTTTTAGAGAACAAGGGAGCTGAGGTGCACTATGCGTCTACGGGAGCAGAAGCCTTAGTAGCACTTGCTGCGCAGCGGGGCTATGGCTTTGATTATATCTTTATAGATATGGATACTCTTGCGACGGATGACAAGCTAGAGCTTTTGCAAGCTCTTAAGGGCGCTATGAGCACCTTTGAAACCATGGTTTTTGTGCTGTGTAGTCATCTAAATCAAGAGGAAAAGAAGGCTATTTTGGCTAATGGGATTACAGAGGTCTTGTTTAAGCCTCTGAAGATCACGACCTTAATTGAGGCCATAACAGAGTTTAAGAAATAGGGAGTGTTGGTTATGGAATTAGTACATTTGTTTAAACAGGGCGGTATTGTTATGTACCCGCTGGTGTTGTTGTCCTTTATCGCTTTGGCTGTGTTTTTTGAGAGAATGCTCTTTTATAGGGGGTTAGATATTAGCGCAGCGAGAATGCAGGAGCTTTTCGGCTATATTAAGCAAGCAGACAAGGACAGCATTGAAGCTATGGCTACTAAGAAGGCTGGCGATGTATTAGATATTACGCAAAGCTATTTTGCTTCTGAGCAGGAGCAGCAGGATAAGGTTCAGACTCTGGAAACTATGGTAAATGTTAAGACGATGGCTTATGGTGAAAATCTAGCCTTTTTGAATATTATTATTACCCTGGCTCCGCTTTTGGGCTTATTGGGCACTATTTTAGGTATTATTTCTTCCTTCAAGGTATTTGATTTGAAGGATGGAGCTAGTCATTTTGCTATTACTAGTGGCGTGGGCGAGGCTTTAATCGCAACAGCCTTTGGCTTGATTGTAGCTATGTTTGCTTTGGTGCTCTATGGTATTTTGAAATTTTACATTGGCAAGCTAGAGAAAAAGCTTGCTGTTTGCTGTGTGATGCTGCTTGGTAGCCAAAAATAGCAGCGGGAAGGTCAGGTGTATCAGCTATGCGCTTTAGAAAATCTGATGAGGGCTTGCCACAAATCATGGTAATCCCCATGATTGATATCATGTTTTTCCTGCTGGTGTTTTTTATGATTGCGACTGTGAATTTGAGCGATGCCGGTAATTTGCCTATTAAATTGGCAAGCATGCAGCAGCTGCAGACGACTAAAATCGATGGCTTACGCATTGCGGTGGACAAGGATAATAAGCTGTATGTGGATGATGTCGAAATAACAGGGGATAAGCTTATGCCGTTGGTGCAAAAGGCAGTTGGTGCTAATCCTGAAATGATTGTTATTCTACGTATTGACAAAAATAGTCAATTCTATAGTACCTCCGATATTATTAATCTTTTGAAGCAGGCTGGCGTGAAGCGAATTGCTTTAGCTGCTGAAAAGAGGGGATAGCGATGTATAGCGCAAACTTACGTATGATGATAGCTGCTGTAGCTTCGCTTGTTTGTCACTTGGTACTTGTAGCTGCTGGGCAGGTACATACTCCGAAACGAATTTCGACAGATGAAGTATATGAAACAATGGCAGAAATTCGTACGATGGATTTTGACGAAGAGGCTGTGAAGGCAAGAATTCATAATAAGCAGGGCTATTGGGCCTTTACTCCCCTAGAGCTATTTATCCTAGAAGATGACATTAAGGTCAAGAAAATCAAGCTGGAAGAGTTTGATCCGCAGACCTTGAAAAAGCCTAAAATAGCACCGATTGTGCGAGAGCCCCTGGTGAAGCCGAAGCTCCTTGCGCATGCGCCAGTACCCTATCCAGCCCAGGCAGGTGGGCAAACAGGCAGGGTAATTGTCTGTATTTTGGTTGGTGTTAACGGTGTGCCGGAATATGTGTCTACAGCAAGCTCCTCAGGCAATCCCTTCTTGGATGGTGCAGCTTTGGAGGCTTGTATTAAATGGCGTTTTTCGCCGGCTCAGGATGCAGATGGTAATGATGTTAGATGCTTGACCTATATTCCTGTTGATGTGAAATAAGCAGTGTTTCCATTTTTATCCTCCTAATGGGATTTTTGCGGACGAGGAGAATTGTTATGAAGGTTTCTACCAAAAGTCGTTATGGGCTGAGAATAATGATATATCTGGCAGAAAATTATCCTTTAGGGTATATTCCCTTGCGGGATATCGCTGATAAGGAAGAGCTTCCCTTGAAATATACGGAGCAGCTGATTAGTAAGCTGGTTAAGGCCGGGCTGGTGGAAGCAGCCAGAGGCAATCATGGTGGTTATAAATTGACCAAAACTCCTGAAAGCTATACAGTGAATCAAATTGTGAAAGCGATGGAAATCTTTAAAACAATTACTCCTTGTGCCAATCCCACTAATAGCCAATGTGCTAATATGCAAAAATGTGTTGCTGCGGATGTGTGGCAGCTGGTGCAATCCACAATAGATGAGCTTTTAGATAATATAACCTTGCTGGATGTACTAAAAATGCAGGAAAGTAAGCTGCAGCAATCAAGTCTGTATTTGACATTTTTAGAAAGAAAAGCTAGCTTGGGCAACCATTACAAGTAAAGTATATATGCGTCATAAAAGTCTGAAACAGCTTTTGTGACGCTTTTTATTTTTACGTTATTTATGCTATAATAGCTTCAAATAGTAATATCTTATAGATAGTGTGGTGGGAAGTATGAACATCCAGGTATATCAATCCTTTTTGACGGTTGTACAATGTCGTAGCTTTACCCAGGCAGCGAAATATTTAAATTTTACGCAGCCGACAATTAGTAATCATATTACAGCTCTTGAGGAGGAGTATGGGGTAATCCTTTTTACAAGGGATGGCAAGAATGTCTATCTGACGCAGGCTGGTAAGAATTTTGTGCCTATTGCACAGCAAATCATGGATGATTACCAAAAAAGCCAGGAGGTAATGCGTCAATTTTGCAAGAATAGCATGAGCCTGAAAATAGGTGTATCAACTCAGGGTATCAATTTTTATTTATTACCGGTTTTGTTGAAGCTGAAAAAGGAATTTCCTGAATTGGATCTAGAGGTTAATCGCTGCATGACGGTAGAGTCAACGCTTGAGGATGCTTTTACCAAAAAGATCTATGATTTTGCCTTCGTGCATATTGATGTACAGCCTTTATATACAAGAAGGATTAAGCTTTGGAATCAGCCGATGGTTTTAGTAGTTTCGAAAGAGCTTTATGAAAGCATGGGCTGCAATGATAATGTTTATGATTATCCCTTTATTGCTTACCCTGATAGCGAGGTTTATCATAAGCATTTGAAGGCTAAGATAGATTTTTGTCGCTTGAAGCGCTTTATAACCTTTAGTGATTCCGAGTCGGTGCTTATGGCTGTGCAGCAAAATCTGGGAGCTGCGCTCACTCCGCGCATTAAGGTTGCCAAGGAGCTGGAAAAGGGGAACTTAATTGAATTCCCTTCTAAATATTCTGGTAATATGCCTATCTCGGTATTGTATGATTATGAATTTGATTTTACTCTGCCAAGCAAACGCTTTTTAGAGCTTTTAAGAGAATCACAGGAAAAAATAATCGAATGGTAAGGCTCTACTTTGTATAAGGAAATTTTTTAAATATCTCTAGATAGTAAAGATATCATAATGGATTATTATTAAAAGAACTTCTACATAAAATGTGTGGGAGTTCTTTGTTTTTAGTATAAAAGCTTATAAAAAAGACGTTTTATACTAAAAATATAGTACAAATATTGTATACATAATACAGGAGAGTGCGTATTAAGGTTATGTATACAAGAAAATTTCCAATAAAGCTATCTTAGCTATACTCTTGTAAAGACGTATAATAGATGCTAAAATTTTTGGTAAGGTGAGTGCAAACCTATTATTAATTAGCTGGCTTTTTGGCTAGCGGAAAAGAGGGTATTATGTCAAAGGATATGCAAAAAAATGATGTAAAAAATGCAAAACGTATGCCTACCTTTACTGAATCCATTATCCCTATTATTGCGATGATGGTTATTCTGACTGTGGGCAAAGGCTATTTAGGTTATGCAACTGAGCCGCTACTGCTTTTTGTAGCAGCTATTGCTGGCTTGATTGCCTATCGTGTAGGTGTGACCTGGGATGAAATGATGGATGAAATCTGTCAAAAAATTGCTAAGGGCATGCCTGCAATTTTGATTCTGACCTGCGTAGGTGCGCTGGTAGGCACCTGGATGGCTGCAGGTACTATTCCGATGATGATTTATTATGGTGTGCAAATCGTTAGTCCTACCTTCATGCTGGTAACCGCTTTCTTGATTACTGCTGTAGTATCCGTTGTAACCGGTACCTCCTGGGGCTCTGTAGCTACCATGGGTGTAGCGCTGATGGGCATTGCAAGTACTCTGGGTGTAAATCTGGCTGCAACTGCTGGTGCCGTTATCGCTGGCTCCTATTTTGGCGACAAGATTTCCCCGCTGTCCGATACTACTAACCTGGCTCCTGTATCCGCAGGCTCTAAGCTGTATGAGCATATCGGTCATATGTTCTGGACCACTATTCCGGCAACCATTATTTCCTTGGTAGTATATGCCTTCGTTGGCTTCCAAAGAACTGGCTCTGACGATGTTTCCTCTGAAGCAGTTTCTACTATGCTGACTCAGCTGGACAATATGTATAATTTCAACCTGCTGCTGCTTATGCCTGTAGTAATGGTTCTGGCTGGCTCCATTCTGAAGAAACCCACCCTGCCGGTAATGATGGCATCCACTGTTTTGGCAGGTATTGAAGCACTGATTTTCCAAACCATTTCCTTAAAGAGTGTACTGCTGGCAACTGTAAAGGGCTTCAAAATTGCGATGATTGCTCATCCTGGCTTTGATCCCGCAACTGCTGCTCCGCAAATCGTGAAGCTGCTGAACCGCGGTGGCATGGCTGAAATCATGGGTACCACCCTGCTGGTATTCTGCGCTTTCTGCTTTGCAGGCATCATGAGCAAGGCTGGTTGCCTGGAGGTAGTGCTGCAAAAGATTCTGGGCTTTGCGAAAACCACTGGTGACCTGGTTGCTGCAACCGTTGCTTCCTGCATGACCATGGGCCTGTGCACTGGTAACTCCTATCTGTCCATCCTGATTCCTGGTGAAATGTTCCGTGATGCTTATAAAGCACGTGGCTTAGCAGCGAAGAACCTGTCCCGTACCTTGGAGGATGCTGGTACTGTATTTGTACCGTTGGTACCCTGGTCCGCAGCAGGTGCTTATATGACTGCCTGCACCGGTGTTGAAACTCTGGATTATGCTCCTTGGGCAATTCTGTGCTACGTTGGCTTTATGATTGCTCTTTTCTATGGCTATACTGGTATTGGTATCGCTAAACTGGAAGATGAGAACAAATAATCAATCTCCTAGTATTTTCTCATATGCGAAAGGTTAAGTGAAAATTTTGATTAAGCTTTTAAAAAATGTTGATGTATATGCGCCGCAGCATCTTGGCAAAAAGGATATTCTGATTATTGCCGATAAGGTTGCGCGCATGGAAGATAAAATTGATGGCTATGAAGGCTTGCCCGAGGTCGAGGTATATGACTTTGCTGGCAAAAAACTGCTGCCTGGCTACATTGATATGCATATGCATATTACTGGTGGCGGCGGTGAGCAGGGCCCCGCATCCCGTGTGCCGGAGGCTATGCTGAGCCAAATTACGCGTTGCGGTATTACGACTGTCTTGGGCCTTTTGGGCACTGATGGTGTGACTCGCAGTGTGGAAAATCTGGTAGCTAAAGCGCGTGCTCTGACTGAAGAGGGCATTACTGCTTATTGCCTGACTGGCGCTTATGGTCTGCCTTCTCCTACTATTACGGGCTCTGTAGAAAAGGATATTATGATGGTGCCGCCGATTATCGGTACCAAGATTGCTGTATCCGATCATCGTAGCTCCAATCCGCAGGGTAAAGAACTCATTGCGATTGGCTCTGCAACCCGTCGTGGCGGTATGCTGGCTAATGTTGCAGGTCTTGTGACCATGCATATGGGCTCCGGTGTGGGTAAGCTGGATCCTCTCTTTTATGCATTGGATAATTCTGATATTCCTGCAAAGAACTTCCTTCCCACCCATATGCTGCGTACCCACGAGCTGATGGAGGAGGGCGCAAAGCTGGTGCGCCGTGGTGGCTATTTTGATATGACTGCTGGTAGCACTGATGAGGATATGGAGCTTGGCGCAGAAAAAATTATGGAGATTCTGAGCTGGGAGGGTATGAGCACCGACCATCTGACCATGAGTAGTGATGCCTTTGGCTCTCAACCGCGCTTTAATGAGAAGGGCGAGTGCATTGGCCTGACCTATTGCTCTCCGAAATATCTGCATCAAACAATTAAGAGCTTAGTACGTCGTGGTCTTCCTCTTGAGGAAGCAATTAAGCTTTTGACCTCTACTCCTGCGGAGTTGCTTGGCAAGGCTGGTGTGAAGGGCTGTGTAGCAGTTGGAGCAGATGCTGACCTGCTGATTCTGGATGAGAATCTTGATATTGATAGCCTTTTTGCTAAAGGTCAAGTGGCACTTATGGAAAAAGAAATTATTCTTAAGGGTCGCTTTGAATAATTAAGTTTATTTTTAGAGCGTTCTGGCGTTTTGCGTCAGGACGCTCTTCTTGTTTTAAAGCTGTTACTTTCGTAACAGTTTCGTCACAAAAATCTCTATTTTTTGTCATAAAACAAAAAAGCTTAGGAGAGGCAGAAAAGCTATGGTATAATACAGGTGTATAATTGTATTTTTACAATTCCGGAAAAAACTAGGAAAGAGGCGAAGGTATTATGAAGAAGTTTTTAGCTCTAATGATGATGATCGTCATGGCTCTAACTGTGGCTGCGTGCGGTGGCGGCGACAAAAAAGCTGACAACAAGGCTGCGGCTGGCAAGGTTGACCGTAGCAAAGAGTTCATCACCGTGCTGACCGGCCCGACCAGCGGCATTTATTTCCCGATTGGCGGCGCATTCTCCAAGGTTGTAGGCGAAATGGGTTATAAGACCTCTGCAACTGCAACTGGTGCAACTGCTGAAAACATCAATGCTATTTTGACTGGCAAAGGCGAAATGGCTATTGCAATGAGCGACTCCGTTATCCAAGCTGTAGAAGGCTTTGGTGCTTACCAAGGCAAACCGAAAGCTACTGACCTGCGCGCAATGATGGGTCTGTGGCCGAACGTATGCCAGATCGTTACCACTAAAGATTCCGGCATTACTAAATTCTCCGACCTGAAGGGTAAACGTGTAGGCGTTGGCGCTCCGAACTCTGGCGTAGAGCTGAACGCTCGTATGATGTTCGAAGCTCACGGCATGACCTATAAAGATGCTAAGGTTGACTATCTCTCCTATGGCGAAGCTATTGACCAAATTAAAAACGGCCAATGCGACGTTGCATTCGTAACCTCCGGTTTGGGCAATGCTACCATTAAAGAATTGGGCACTGCTAAAGAAATCGTCTTTGTTCCTGTTGAAGGCGAAGCTCTGAAGAAATTGACCGCTAAATATCCCTTCTATGTAGAATGGAAGATTCCGAAGGAAACCTATGGTACCAAGGTTGACACCACCACTGCAGCTGTTATGAACATCATGCTGGTTAGCAAGAACCTGTCCGATGATGTAGTATATGACCTGCTGACCGGTATCTACTCTCAAAAGGGTCTGGAAACCATTGGCGCTTCCCATGCGACTGCTAAACGCGAAATCAAACCGGAAACCGCGCTGCGCGGCATTCAGGGCACTTCCGTTAAACTGCATCCCGGCGCTGAGAAGTACTACAAAGAGAAAGGCATGCTGAAATAATTCATGTCCCACATGTCAAAGAAGACATTACTTACCTTATTCCTATTGTTAAGCATCGTTGCTGCCGGCCTTTTTGGCTGGCAGCATCTATATTCTAAGGCGAAAATCCTGCGTATTTATGATTATCAAACAAAAAAGGAGTATGTACGCTATCCTGTGCAAACAGGGGACAAGCTCTTTTTCGGGTGGATTCATTCCTGGGAACGCATATCCTGGCATGAATATTATCATATTAATCAGGATAATACCTTGGAGCTGGATGCCATTTCCTTCCCGGCCTTTGGGGCGGGGATTCCCGAAAACAAGGGCAAGCGTACCAGAATAGAAAAAGGACGCATTTATATGGAGGAGATTGGCCAGATTTTTCCTCATTTCGTGTGGATTAATTCTCATTTGGCCACTAGGGATATCAAGGTAAATGATGTGCTGGTTACCAGTGGTAGACTACTACCCGAGCATACTCGTTTAGTTTTAGTAATTGAGAGGAGGGGACTTTTTGATGCAGAATACTAAAGATCAAGCTGCTGAGGCAAAAGCGGCTATTTCTACAGAAGCTAGCGCGGAAATGCAAAGCAAGTCAGAGGAGATTATCAAGAAATTAGATAAGGAATCAACCACGAGAACCTTCTCCGGCGTCATGAAAAAAATCTTTTTCGTACTGTGCATCCTCGTGTCCTGTTACCATTTGTATACGGCGACCTTTGGTCCGCCCCTGACATTGATCCATCGTTCCATACACGTTTCCATGATGCTGGTGCTGACCTTCCTCATGTATCCCATGTGTAAGAAATCCAGCTATACCACACCATCCATCCTGGACTGGATTTTGGTAGCCCTGTCTCTGGCGGCTCCCATCTATATTACAACTGATTACCAAGGCTTTGTAGAAAGAGCCGGTAATGCCAATACTATGGATATGGTGATGGCAACACTACTGGTAGCCTTGGTTTTGGAAGCATCCCGTCGCGTCAGCGGCAATGTGCTATCCTTACTGAGCTTAGTTTTCATAGCCTATGGCATTTTTGGTCGTTCCATGCCCGGCATGTTTATGCATCGTGGTTATGATTGGACCAGCCTTTCCAACCATTTCTTCGCCAATACGGAAGGTATTTATGGCACCTCCGTTAACGTTGCTGCCAGCTACATTTTCCTGTTCATCCTCTTTGGCGCAGTAATGAGTAAGTCCGGTATGGGCCAATTGTTCAACGACTTGGCGCTGGCTCTGGCCGGTCATACCAAGGGCGGTCCTGCAAAGGTATCCGTTATCGCCTCCGGCTTCTTGGGCTCCATTAACGGCTCCGCCGTGGCTAACGTTGTTACTACCGGCGCCTTCACCATTCCCCTGATGAAGAAAACCGGTTATTCTAAGGAATTCGCTGGCGCTGTTGAATCCGCTGCGTCCGTTGGCGGTCAGCTCTTACCGCCCATTATGGGCGCTGCTGCCTTCATTATGGCGGAGATGCTAGGCGTTAAGTATTCCAGCATTATCGTATGGGCTGCGATTCCGGCGCTGCTGTACTATTTGGGTATCATTATTCAAGTGCAGCTGCGTGCGTCTAAGGATGGCTTAGTAGGCCTGCCCAAGGATCAGCTGCCTGTTTTGAAGACGGTTTTGAATGCTCGCGGTCATTTG
>JAXEPX010000081.1:0-21466 GCA_034117325.1 Phascolarctobacterium sp.
CACCGACTTGACGCGCACGTTCTTCAGAGATATAAGGGTCATAGCCGATGGTGATCATTTCCATGCCCTGCATACGCTTAGCAACGCGGCTGCCGATACGGCCTACGCCGATGATGCCGAGGGTGCGACCCTGTACCTGGATGCCGGTGAAGGATTTGCGATCCCATCTGCCTTCTTGAATGGATTGGTGTGCTTGGGGAATGTGACGGGTCATGGCCATAAGCATAGCTACAGTGTGCTCGGTAGCAGCCATGGTGTTACCTTCGGGGGTGTTCAGTACAACGATACCCTTAGCGGTAGCGGCGGGAATATCGATATTGTCAACGCCGACGCCCGCACGGCCGATAACCTTGAGACGGGTGCTGGCTTCGATTACTTCTTTAGTTACACGGGTAAGGGAGCGGGTTACGAGAGCGTCATAATTATTGATAACCTTAATGAGCTCGGCCGGCTCCATGTTGGGCATAATGTCCACATCAAAATGCTCGCGCAGCAGTGCTACACCTTTTTCACTAATATCATTACTTACGAATACTTTCATTGGAAGTTCCTCCTTGTTTATGGTTCAATACTGATTATATTATTGCTTTTCAGAGTTTAATGCGCATACAAACATGGATTTTGCTTGGGTAGCATTAACTGCTTTTTGAAATTGAGTAATGAGTAAGCAGCAGGCGAGCTGTGATTTTTAGCAAATGAGTGGCATGGTACAATGGCCTCAAGGGTTCGAAAACATTTATTGTTCTGCGAGACAAATAGTACCCCGCAGAGGCTAATTGTACCCCACGAAATTTGCGTTAATAAAATCACTTGCGAGCATGACGATTACTTATTACGAATTTCATAATGTAATTTATTCATGTTCCTTTTGATACTGTTTCATAAACTCGGCCAAGGCTACGCAGGCCTCCATAGGAACCGCATTGTAGGTGCTGGCGCGACAGCCGCCTACGAGACGATGACCTCCGATGCCCACAAAGCCAGCGGCCTTGCCTTTGGCCACAAAATCCTTTTCCATTTCCGGTGTTGCCAGATTAAAGGTAATGTTCATCAGGCTGCGGGAGCCCTTTTCTGCGTGCCCTTTGTAAAAGCCATTGCTGTTATCGATAACATCGTAAATAACTTTGGCTTTGGCTTCGTTGTTCTTGGCCACAGCCTCTACGCCGCCCTGATTTTTAATCCAATGCAATGTTTTGTTGACCATGTAGATGGCAAAAACAGGCGGGGTATTGTAAAGGGAATCGTTGTCAGCAAAGGTGGAGTATTTAAGCATGGTGGGCAAATCTTTGCGAGCCGTTGCCAAAAATTCTTTCTTGGCGATAACGATAACTACGCCTGCTGGGCCCAGATTTTTTTGCGCTCCTGCGTAAATCAAATCAAAGTCGGAAACATTCACCTTGCGGGAGAGGATGTCACTGGACATATCACAGATTACAGGCACATCGAATTTGGGGAATGTTTTATATTCGGTGCCGTAGATGGTGTTGTTGGCAGTGATGTGTACATAAGAGGTGTCGGGTTTAAAGCTAAACTCTGTAGGAATATAGCTGTGGTTTTTGTCAGCGCTGGAGGCCGCTTCATATGTATCGCCATAGAATTTGGCTTCGGCCATGGCTTTTTTAGCCCACACGCCGGTGTTCACATAGGCTGCGTATTTTTTAGTGTGGAAATTAGCGGCAGTCATTAAAAACTGGGTGCTGCCGCCACCCTGAATAAAGAGAATTTCGTGATCCTCAGGAATTTCCATCAGCTCGCGTAGCAAAGCTTTGGTTTCGGCATGCATGGCAGCGTAATCGGCGCTGCGATGGCTCATCTCGATGATGCTCATGCCGGTGTTGGCATAGTTCAAAAATTCGGCTTGAGCCTCCTGCAAAACCTCAAGGGGCATGGCGGAGGGGCCTGCATTAAAATTATAAGTCCTAATCATAATAAAAATCTCCTAATAAAAATATAGAGAAGCACGCCCTTTGGGACGAGCTTCTCCTCTCGCGGTACCACCCAAATTGCCTTGGCGGAGCGACATAAATAAAAAAAGCCCCCATCCCACATGGGACGAGAACTGCTCGCGGTGCCACCCAATTTGCCAAAGGCCAACTTTCTTTCGCTGTATCGGGCGAACCCGTCGGATTCTTCATTCGCCGCTCCAGAGCGGAACAGATATGCCTTACTACTGTCTTGCATCCACCGACAGCTTTCTGAAAGCTTGGCACGCTGCTTCTCTTTCATAGCGTTGCAATATAGCTTGTACATTAAGTTGAATTATAGCACTTTTCCGAACGTAGTCAAGCATAATTTCGTAAAATATTCGTGTATACATAAAAGACGCCTGTTTTTGTCAGAAAGTTTACACTGCTGTTTAAAATTAGTTCTGGTATGGGTAAGCTGGCAAGATTTTTTGAGCTTTCACTTGCGCATTTCCTACATTGGTGATAAAGTATAATTAATTAAAAACATCCGCTAGGGGCGCAGCGCTAGGACGTTGCTGAGAGGAGAATTCCGACCCTTTGAACCTGAGACGGTTAGGACCGACGTAGGAAAGCGTAGTTGCAAGACTGGCTGTCGCAGGAGACTGTGGCAGCTTTTTTATTACGCATAAATTTGGATGATTTTTCTATAAGGAGGCAAAAATATGGCAACACAAATGCAATTAGCAAGACAGGGCGTTATCACCGAGGCTATGAAAATCGTAGCAGAGCAGGAGAAGGTAACTCCAGAATTTATTCGTGAGGGTGTAGCAGCAGGCACTATCGCTATTCCCTGCAATATTAATCATAAAAATATCGTACCCCGTGGCGTAGGCCAGGGCCTGAAGGTAAAGGTTAATGCTAATATCGGTACCTCCTCCAGCTATCCCGACCCCGAGCCGGAGCTCAAAAAGCTAGCTGCTGCTATTGAAGCAGGTGCGGATGCAGTAATGGATTTGTCTACGGGCAATAATATTAGCGCCTCTCGCCAAGCTATCATTGGCGCTTCTACTGTCATGGTTGGCACTGTGCCCATGTATCAGGTCACTGTTGAGACTATTCTGAAGCGTGGTGCAGTAGTTGAGATGACGAAGGAGGATATTTTTGATGTTATTCGTCAGCAGGCTGCTGATGGTGCGGACTTTATGACCATTCACTGTGGCATCAATAGAAACGTGCTCAAGGCGCTCATTGATGAGGGACGTGAGATGGATGTAGTCAGCCGCGGTGGCTCCTTTATTACGGGTTGGATGCTGCATAATAATAAGGAAAATCCTCTCTATGAATATTATGATGAAATTCTCGATATCTGTGCTGAGTATGATGTGACGATTAGCTTAGGTGATGGCCTGCGTCCTGGCTGCATTGCCGACGCTACGGATAGAGCACAAATTCAGGAGCTCTTAAACCTGGGCGAGCTGACCCAACGCGCTTGGGACAAGGGTGTGCAGGTCATGGTTGAGGGTCCGGGTCATGTGCCCTATAATCAGATTGCCGCAAATATGCAGCTGCAAAAACGCCTCTGCCATGGTGCTCCCTTCTATGTACTTGGCCCCTTGGTAACTGACGTTGCGCCTGGCTACGACCATATTACTAGCGCTATCGGTGGCACCTTGGCTGCAGTAAGCGGTGCCGATTTCCTCTGCTATGTAACCCCTGCTGAGCATCTGGGCTTACCTGATTTGCAGGACGTGCGCGAGGGCGTCATTGCTGCACGTATCGCAGCGCATGCTGCTGACCTCGCTAAGGGTAATAAGGAGGCTTGGGAATGGGATCTCGCTATGGCGAAGGCTCGCAAGCAGCTTGATTGGCCGGAGCAGCTGCGCCTGGCTATTGACCCCATCAAGGCTACTGAATATCGTAATCGTAAGAATAAGAGCGACGATGAGGCTTGCTCCATGTGCGGCGATTATTGTGCTGTGAAGATTGTGGGCAAATACCTTGAGGAGCATATGCGTAAGAAATAATTAAGAATTTTGCTAAGCTTTTAAAATCCTTGTCGATGTGGTATAATACAAGTATCTATAACATCTGGCAGAGGTAACTCATGGATAAAAACATTTTAGAATATGTAGGTAAAAGCTTATATAAAACTAATATCCTTAAGGAAATGAAGCGTTATGTGGTGTTTCGCACCCGTTGTCGTTTGCACAGCGGCATGGTTAACGATTTATTAGCGTTTTTCGCAGCTAATGAGCATCGCGAAAGCTGGCTGATGGGTAATCCCTCCTTTGTGGAGCAGGCAACTCGCACCTTTTTCTATAAGGGCTCTACCTGGGATGAACGCATGCAGCTCGTGAAAAATCACGTAACCATTATGGAATCCCATTTTGTGCCTGAACTGATGGACGAGCTCTATGCTCAGGGGCAGAGAGTGCAGCTATGGGAGGATACCTATCTAGATAAACCTCTGACCATGAGCCTGTGGTTCCATGCCGGTCAACGCAAGGAGGGCTGTCTTTCCCTCGTTATGAGCTATGAAGGCGCTGAGCTCTATCAAGTCATGTTCTGGTTCGGAAAAAATATTGCTGATGGCAAGGACACTATTTACATTGGTGCGCTGCAGGGACCGCAGAACGGTAACGAGCTGATTAAGGGCTTGACAAAGGCTTTCTTTGGTTACCGTACGAAAAACCTTATCTTCTATGGTCTGCGTAGCTTGGCTAAGGCTATGGGGATTACCAATATCTATGCTGTGGCTAATGAGGGCTACTATGCTATGAGTCATGTACGCATGGATCGTAAGCTGAAGACGGATTTTGGTGCTTTTTGGCAGGAGTGTGAGGGCGAGCAGTGCTCTGACCGACGCTTCTACATCATGCCCGTGGCCGAATATCGTAAATCCATGGAGGAGCTGAAGCCCTCTAAACGTGCGCAGCATCGTCGTCGCTTTGCGAAAATGGATGAAATGGAAACTGCTGTAGCAAGCGCTTTAGCAAAATATCAAAAATAATTTTTTTTAGCTTACCTGTTTTAAAGCGGGTAAGCTATATTTTTTTAATTAATTATGCTATAATAAATTAAGTAAAGTTTACTCTGATTGGAGGTAAGAAAATTGAAAAAACAGCTTGCAACACTTTTGTTGACGTTTATTTTTTGCTTTACGATGGTAGTGCCCGGCTTTGCAGCTGAGGTTAATTTATCAGTAGCTGATAAAATTAGCGCTATTGAAAAGGTTCTCTATGGTACGGAGCAGAGTGGCTCCTTAATTCAGCGTATGGATAGTCTGGAGGATGACGTGTATGGCGTAGTTACCTCTGACTCCATTTTAAAGCGTGTAGATAATCTCTATGATTATATTGAAGGCACTCCTGATAATGGTGAGGCTTCCTTCGCAACGAAGCTGAACGTTGTTGAATGGCGCATGAATGAAAGTATGTCCGGTGGACCGGCTAAAAGTCGCATTGAAGCACAGGAAAAGCTTTTGAATGGACAAGTGCAGAGCGGATCTCTGTCTGCTCGTTTAGAGGAGCTGCTGAAGCTGGCTGCTTACACTGATGGTCAGGTGCCTGTACAGCAGGTAACCTTGCCGAAGGATTCTGTTTTCAAAATTGCTTTTACTAGTGAATTAAGTACGAAAATGAGTCGTCAAGGCGATAAGGTTAATTTTAAAGCAGCCGATAATCTCTACGTTAACGATGTTTTAGTTCTGCCGAAGGGTGCAACCGGTGTTGGCGTTGTAAAAAAGGTTGTTCAACCTGGTATCTTTGGCAAGGATGGTCGTGTTGACATTACCTTTACGCATATCTATGGCGTTGATGGTACGAAGATTCCTCTGACCGTGGGCGAGCTGGCACAGCAAAAGGCTGAAAGCATCGCCGGTGCTGCTGGCGCAGCTATTGGCGGCATGGTTATTCTGGGACCTGTGGGCGTTGTTGGTGGAGCATTTGTCAAGGGTAATAGTGTAACCATTCCGGTTGGTTGCGAGACTTTTGTGCAGACTAGTGAGGATATTTCCTTGCAGGGCGTGGTATATCAGGATTAATTTCAAAAATTCTTTAAAAGCTCACTCTAAAAAAAGAGTGAGCTTTTTTAATTCTTATGTTATAATGGTAAGCGGAGTAGTATGTACATTTGGCGTCTGCTAAGGTAGACGCTTTAAGACGATATGAGCTATTTTTACAAAGGAGAATTTTCATGAAGAAAACATTTCTCGCAACTGCTTTAGCACTGGGCCTGTGTGTGCCCGCATTTGCAGGGCAGTTTACTAATTCTGGATCCGATCGCTATAATAGCCCTGCTTTTTCCGCGGAGGATGAGAATGCTGTTGTGGATCAGGTCGTAGAGCCTAAAAAGTCTACAAAGATGAAAAAAGAGGCTTCTGAGCCTGTGCCTATAAATTTATCTGCTGAGCATGCAGAGTATGATAGCGTTAGTGGTGATTTTCATGCTAGTGGCAATGTCGTTATAGTCCAAGGCACGGAAAAGCTGATGACCACCTATGCCTATGGCAATATGAAAACTGGTGACGTGTGGCTGGAGCAGGGTGGTACCCTTGTAGATCCTAAGAGCAAAATGACTGGTCAGTGGGCTCACTATAACTTTAACACGAAAACCGGCGAAATTAAGCAAATCAATGGTAGCAGCTTAAAGGATATTTATGATGCTCCCCATGCTGTGATTGAGCCTGATCGCATTATTGTGGATGAGGGCGGACGCAGCTCTCGTTGTCCTTCTGTAAAGCATCCTCCCTGCCTGTCTATTACAGCGAACACCTTTGAGATTTATCCTAATGACAAAATGGTAGCTCGCGATGTTAAGGTTTTCGTACGTGGTAAACACATTTACTCTCGCGATATATGGGTAAATAGCTTTAATGACGAAGGCAAAACGAAGATTATGCCGCGCGTTGGCTATGACGGTAGCGATAATGGCGCTTACATAAAATTAGAGGTTAGCCAGCCTCTCACAGAAAAAACAATGATTAGTGCCGAGCTGCCGCGCTACTCTAAAACTGGCTTTAAGCCCGTGTATAAATTAGAGCATGATGAGCGTAATTTTAAGGTTACCTATCTGCATGGCTGGGATGAGGATGATGGTGATTGGTACAAAAAGCAAAATACCTGGCGTATTGATTACAAAAAGCACCATATCATCGATGGCCTGCCCTTAAGCTATTCTGCTTACTATGAATATGGTCTGTGGAATCGTTGGTATGAGTCCAATGGCAGAAGTGGCCCGAAGAGCTGGCATAAGGAATATGCTCTGTACATCAATCATGACCCCATTTATCTCTTTAATTCTAAGAACACTGTCTTGAATTTAACTGTTGGTAAAAAGTGGGTTAATGAAAGCTATACCGGGGACACTCTTTCTACCGACATGTACTATGCAACCTTGGGACAAAGAATTACTCCCCAATGGCGTACCTGGATGGGTTATTACTATGAAAAAGAAACCAGTGCTTTATTTGACATTGGTCAGCCTGATATGGCACGCGAGCTGCGTAATGGTTTACAATGGACTCCCGATAGCAAAAATGTTATCAGTATTATTAATCGCTACGATTTGGGCAAGCATAATAATTACGAAACAGATTATCGCTGGTTGCATAAATTCTGCTGCTGGGCTATTGAGTTTACCTATGAGCAGGAGCATTTCAAACATGGCGATAATTCCTTCAAGTTCCAATATTATTTCTACAACCTATAATTAGTAAGATGTTTTCACGAGGATAATTATGGAGAAGATTATTAAACAACGCTTTCTGGACCATCTAGAGGTGGCTCAGGCAGTTATGGCAAGCGGCATTCTGGCTCAAATTGAGACCGTTGCTGCGCAAATAAAAAAGGCTCTCGCTGAGGGTCATAAGGTACTCTTCTGTGGTAACGGTGGCAGTGCTGCCGATAGCCAGCATCTAGCGGCTGAGTTCGTAGGTCGCTTCCAAAAGGAGCGCTGCGGTCTGCCGGCAATCGCGCTGACAGTTGATACCTCCATCCTGACGGCTGTGGGCAATGACTATGGCTTTGACAAGGTTTTCGTGCGTCAGGTAGAGGCACTGGCGCAGCCTGGTGATGTGCTGGTGGGTATCTCCACGAGCGGCAACAGCCCGAATGTGGTGCAGGCTATTGAGTTAGCTAAGACTAAGGGTGTGTACTGTGTGGGCATGACTGCTGCTGGCGGTGGCAAAATGGCTGGCCTCTGCGATGAGTGCATCGCTGTGCCGGCGAAAATTACTGCACGTGCGCAGGAAATGCATATTTTAATTGGCCACATCCTGTGTGAGCTGGTGGATGGTGAATAAAGTGAGCTTAGCTGTAACAACCTTTCTTGCAGAGCAAATAAAAAATGTGCGTATTGCCGTTATCGGCGACGTGATGCTAGATCGCTATTTTCATGGTGAGGTGAAGCGCATTTCCCCCGAGGCTCCTGTACCGGTAACGAAAATCAATAAAATTAAGTCCGTGCTGGGCGGTGCTGCTAACGTGGCTGCGAATCTGGCGCATTTGGAATGCCAGGTTTTCATGGGCGGTGTGACGGGTGATGATGAAAATCGTGCCCTGCTGGAGCGCTTGCTCGACGAAGCAGGCATTGACCATAGTGGCCTTGTGAAGAGCGCTCATCGCAAGACGATTACGAAGCTGCGTGTGCTGGGCGGCAATCAGCAGATGCTGCGCCTGGACTTCGAGGAAACCGGCGACCTCTATCCCGAGGAAATCGTCGAGCTGCGTGAGTGGCTGGCGCGTCTTTTAGACGAGGGACTTGATGGCATTATCGTTTCCGACTATGCGAAGGGTGTTTGCTCTGATGATTTTTGCCAATGGGTGATTAACGAGGCACATCATTATGATATTCCTGTGCTTATCGACCCGAAGGGTGCGGACTGGAGTAAATACAGCGGCTGTGACTTCATCACGCCAAATCTGAAGGAAATGTGCGAGGCAGCGGGCTGCTCCCGTGCGAACGAGGATGACGCAGTAGTTGAGATGGCGCGCGCTGCGAAGGATAAATATCAGATTAAAAATGTCGTGGTGACCCGTAGTGAGCGCGGCATGTCACTTGTTAATGATAGCGAGGTGCTGCATAGCCCAGCAACGGCTATCGAGGTGTTCGATGTTTCCGGTGCTGGCGATACTGTGGCAGCAACGCTGCTCGCGGGTGTAGCAGGCAAGCTGGAGCTGGCGGATGCGATTTACATGGCTAATCGTGCAGCGGGCATTGTTGTGGCTAAGGTTGGTACCTATCCCGTACACCGCGACGAGCTGTTGAAGGACCTCCTGACGGAGGAGCGCAAGCAGGGACGTGGCTACCGCACGCTGAGCTGGCAGGAGATTGCTTCTCTGGCAGCGACCTGGAAGGCCTGCGGGGAGAAAATTGTCTTCACTAATGGCTGCTTCGATATCCTGCATGTGGGGCACGTGACCTATCTTGAAAAGGCGCGTAACCTGGGTAAGCACCTCATCGTGGGTCTCAATACGGATGCTTCTGTGCGCCGTTTGAAGGGCGAGACTCGTCCGCTCGTGCACGAGCTGGACAGAGCGCGTGTGCTGGCTGCGCTGGCGTGCGTGGATGCGGTGGTGCTCTTTGACCAGGACACTCCGACAGAATTGATTGAAAAAATTCGTCCCGACATCCTCGTCAAGGGCGGCGACTATCGCCCTGAGCAGGTGGCAGGACGTGAATACGCAGGTGAAGTGCGTATTATAGAATTTGAGGATGGCTACTCCACAACGGGCGTAGTCGAAAAGATTGCCAAGATGGTTAAGGAGGGCAAATTATGATTATCGTAACCGGTGGTGCCGGCTTTATCGGCAGCTGCATGGTCCGCACTCTGAACGATGCAGGCTTTAAGGATATCGTTATCGTTGATAATATCGCATGTACTGATAAATGGATGAACATGCGTAATAAACAATATATTACTTATTATCATAAAAATGAATTTCTGGCCAAATTGCCTGAGCTGGAAAATGTAACTGCTATTATCCACATGGGTGCGCAATCCGCAACCACGGAGAAGGATTTTGACTATCTGTGGAAAAATAATTTTGAGTATACTAAAGCGCTGTGGAATTACTGCGCAGAAAAGCAAATTCAATTTATTTATGCAAGCTCCGCTGCTACCTATGGTGATGGCGAAATGGGCTTTGACGACGAGTGCGATATCGACAAGCTGCTGCCGCTGAACGGCTATGGCTATTCCAAGCAGCTCTTTGACCAATGGGTAAAGCATCAGGCAACTACTGCTCCGAAGCAGCATGTGGGTCTGAAATTCTTCAATGTCTATGGCCCGAATGAATATTTCAAGGGTAGCATGGCTTCTATGATTTTCCATGGCTTTAACCAAATTAATGAATTTGGCAAAATTAAGCTGTTTAAGAGCTGCAATCCGAATTACAAGGATGGCGAGCAGCTGCGCGACTTTGTTTACGTTAAGGACGTATGCAAGGTTATGCTCTGGTTCCTGCAGCATCCTGAGAAAAATGGCTTATTCAACGTGGGTACCGGTCGTGCGCAATCCTTCCGCGAGCTGGCTGAGGCTACCTTCCATGCGTTGGGTCTGGAGCCTAATATCGAGTATATCGAGATGCCCATGCACCTGCGCAAGAAATATCAATATTACACCAAGGCTGAGATGAGCAAGCTGAGAGCAGCAGGCTATACCGAGCCCTTTGTAAACCTCGAGGAGGGTGCGAAGGACTATGTTTGCGAGCACCTGAGCAAGGATTACAAGACCTTCTAATTTGCTTTGCAAAGGCTTGAGAAAATACATAAGGAGTTAGCTTACGATGACTATGCAGGCTAAGGCCGTATTTTTTGATAGGGATGGCGTTCTCAATGTGGACGTGGACTATCTCTATAAAATTAGTGATTTACAGTGGGTGGAGGGCGCGCGTGAAGCAGTGGCCTATCTGACCCAATTAGGCTACAAAATTTTTGTTGTCACTAATCAGAGCGGTATTGCGCGCGGCTATTATACCGTGGAGGATATGCAGAAGCTCCACGAGCACATGGCACGCGAAATTGCTGCCTGCGGTGGCAAGATTGAAAAATTCTACTATTGCCCCCATCATAAGGAGGGCAAGGTGCCTGAGTATACCTGCGATTGCTCCTGCCGCAAGCCCAAGCCGGGCATGCTGCTTGAGGCTATGCGCGAGTACGCAATTGACAAGGATGCGTCCTTCCTCATCGGCGACAGTGCGCGTGATGTGGAGGCAGCCGAGGCGGCGGGCATTAGAGGTTACTTGTTTAAAAAAGGCGACAATTTGTTAGAGTTTGTAAAAAATATTGTGGGTGCGTGATAAAGCAACCCTAAAGCTCTCGACAAAACCTTAAAAACACAAAATATTATTAGGTGCGTTAGAAAGTATTAGATGCGAACAATTTTGAGGAAGGCGTACTAGAGGTACGTCGACGAAAAATTGTGAAGCAGATGATGCTTTATAACGCGCCTTAGGAAAGATAGAAGCATGAACTACAAAAATATTTTACTAATCAAAATGAGCTCCCTGGGCGACATATTGCACACTCTTCCCTTCGCGGCAGCACTGCGTAAGCGCTACCCCGAGGCGAAAATCACCTGGCTGGTACACCCGCAGTTTGCTGGCTTTGTACCCGACCCTCCGGTAATTGACGAGGTGCTTTATTTCGACAAGGTAAAATTCAAAAAAATGAGCCTTAGCGAAAAGGTAAAATATTTTCTGGAAATGCGTGAGCTCCTGCACAGCAAGCATTTTGATCTCGTGATTGATATGCAGGGCCTTTTTAAAAGTGCGGTGCTAGCTGCGATTAGCGGCTGCTCCAATCGCATTGGCTATTGCGAAATGCGCGAGGGGAGTGGTCTTGTGAGCAGGGCTATCACCGGCAGTCATAGCAAGGAGCATGTTATCGAGCGTTACCTTGATGTAGCTCGCTATCTGGGGGCAAAGGTAAATTCCCTAGACGATGTAGAGTTCCCCATGCCTGACCTGAGCGAGGAGACTCTTAGCGTGCAGGCGAAGCTGCGCGAGCTGGGCTGGGATGGCAGTGACTATGTAGTTATTGTCCCCGGTGCTCGCTGGTGGACGAAGGAATGGCCCGTGGAGCATTATGTGAGCTTGGCGAAAAAAATTGCTGCTGATGGTCGTTTTATCGTGCTCGCAGGCGGACCTGACGATGCTGTGAAGGGTAAAGCAATTGCTGAAGCGTGCGCGAGTACGCAGGTGCTTGATATGACGGGCAAGACCTCCCTTAGAGAGCTTGCTGCGCTTATTAAAGGCTGCAGCTTCTATATTAGCGCGGATACGGGACCGCTGCATTTTGCGGCAGCGCTGAAAAAGCCCCTCGTGGCCATGTATGGACCGACGAAGGCAGATCGAACGGGTCCCTATGGCAGCAAAAATTCAACAGTGCTGCTCTCTCCTGCCAAATGTGCAGGTTGCTTGAAAAAGAAATGCGATGACTGGCATTGCATGCACGATATCACCCCGGACGAGGTGTATAAAATTTATCTAGAAAAGGTGAAAACACATGGGTAAGGCAGTGGAATTAAATGGCAAAAAAATCTTAGTAACATTTTTAATGCATTTGGGGGATTTGACTCTCACCACGCCCTTTATTCATGCTCTGCGTAAGGCTGCACCCGATGCACATATCACCTTCCTTGCGGATGAAAAGCTGAAGGATGTAGTCCTGCACAATCCCTATCTGGATGAGGTTATCACTATTGATAAAAAAGGTCGCGATAATAGCTTGCTGGCGCTCATGGCCTGCGCAAGACGCTTGAGCAAGCTGAATTTTGATGTACTCATTAATCTGCATCCGAATGAACGTTGCTCCTTCATCTGCGCTATGACAAAGGCTAAGCTGCGTGCAGGTACGACCCATACGATGTTTAAACCCCTGTGGGGCGTGTTTACTCCTTTGAACCGCAAAATTCATGCGGCAGATATGTATCTCGACGTGCTGACACAATTGGGTGTTGAGAAGCTAGAGCACAATGGCCTGGAAATCTTCCCCAGCGAGGAGCATTTCGCGCAGGCAGAGGAGTTCTGGCGTGACCATGGTGTTTTTGGTAGCGATAAGCTGATTGGCTTCAATATAGGCAGTGCAGTTGTAACGAAGCGTTGGGCACCGGAGCGTTTTGCGAAGGTAGCTGATACGTTGGCTGCTAAGGGCTATAAGCCCGTCTTTTTCGGTGGCACTATGGACGAGGAAATGGTGCAGGAGGCTATCAGCTATATGCAGACCACGCCCGTGGTGGCTACAGGTAGCTTCACTATCGGCGGCTTGGCCGCTGCTATGCGCCGCTGTAGCCTGATTATTACTAATGACAGTGGCCCCATGCATGTGGCTATTAGCCAAAAGGTGCCTATTGTTGCCATGTATGGTCCCTCCAGTCCGAAGCTATATGGCCCCTATACCGAGGCTGCGACCATTGTTACTGCGGTTCCTCCGTGCCCGGGCTGCGCGGATGGCATGAAGCATAAATGCAGTGATATGCAATGCATGACTCGCCTCATGGTGGAGCAGGTCGTAGAGGCTGCGGAGAAAATGCTGGCAAAATATAGTGGTGAGGAGCATGAAGAATAATCAGCTAATTATTAATGGTGAGCTTTTACTACTGTGTGAGCGGCTGGAGATGGCACGTTTCTTGCATGTCTATTTACAGCACCTCTTTCGTCAGGGAGCGGTTTTGCCGCCCCTGCAGCTTTTAAACTACCATAGTCTGGAGCAGCTGCCTGCTTTGTCCAAGCAGCTGATGCTAATTCCAGGTAGTGATGCTGTACGCAGGCTTATTGTTTTTGCTGATGCCCAAAATGCTATTGAAGAACGTGGGAATTTGATTACTAGAGTGCGCAGAAGTGCTTACTTTAAGAAAAGGGAGCACTGTGCGCATTTTTTCTTTCCTGGAAGACCTGCGAATAGGCGTTGGCGTCAGGGTTATTTAGAGGATTTATTACTGGATACCTTGCGCGTGGATAGCTCGGATGGCTGTGAGTACCATAATTTGCGCAATATGGCGCAGGAGTATCTCATTGGGGTACAAAACTGTCGTAGGGCCTATGCATGGGAAGCGGCACAGGAGTCGAGTAACGATGCTTCCTATAAATTTACTAATTTTAGCAAGCATTTGCTCCATACCTATTTAGCTGGCACAGAAAAATTTGTTGGCTGCGATATTGCAGAGGCGGCACGTCTGGGAGCCTTTGATTTGGAGCATAAGCTATTTGCAGGGCTGAAAAGGTGCTTACTGGCAGGAAACGATGAGAAAGTATAGCCAAATAACGCTATTTACGATATAATTATAAAGATATGGTATATTCCTAGAGAATGATACAAGACTTGCAACTTTTTTGCGAAATATGCGGAAAAAGCGCGTAGAAAGGCCTTTTGCCTCTTGCAATTGGTGGCAAATATTACTATAATAAGTATAGAATTCATACTAAATAGATGGGAATTAAAAGTATAGCCTAGCTTATTTAGTAGAAAAGAGGAAACATATGGCCTAGCGCAGAGCGCAGGCGATTGGAGGATAAATATGGCTGAAGAATTATTACAGGTGCGAAATTTACAGGTTAATGTGGAGGATAAGCAAATTCTCCATAGCATCGACCTTGATATTAAATCGGGTGAAACCCATGTCCTAATGGGCCCTAATGGTGCAGGTAAATCCACCTTAGGCTATGCCATCATGGGCAATCCTAAATATACTGTAACTGGTGGCAGCATCGTGTTTAACGGTGAGGACATCACGAAATTATCCGTTGATAAGCGTGCGAAGGCAGGTCTTTTCCTGTCCTTCCAAAACCCGCTGGAGGTGCCGGGCATCAGCCTGAGCAGCTTCCTCAAAACTGCGCTGGAGCAGCAACGTGGCACTCGCATTAAAGCGTGGGACTTCCGCAAGGAGTTGCGCCAAGCCATGGCTCTGCTGCAAATGGATAGCAAATACGCAGAGCGCGACCTCAACACCGGCTTTAGTGGTGGTGAAAAGAAGAAGGCCGAGATTCTGCAGCTGATGATGCTGAATCCCCAGCTCGCTATTCTGGACGAGACTGATAGTGGTCTCGACGTGGACGCTGTGAAAATCGTTTCCCAGGGCATCAAGACCTTCCAGGAGCATCGCAACGGCGCCCTCTTAATCATCACCCATAATACGAAAATTTTAGAAGCGCTGCATGTGGACAAGACTCATATCCTCGCTCATGGCAGCATTATCAAAAATGCAGGTCCCGAGCTGGTGGACGAAATCGCTAAGCATGGCTTCGAGCAATTCCTGCAGAAATAATTTGTGGAGTGTATGACATAATCATGGAAGAAAAAACCTTTGTAGAAGATATAGATAGAAGTCTCTATGACTTTCGCAATGAGGACAAGGACGCCTATCGCATTGAGGAGGGCTTGACTGCCGACATCGTGGAGCAAATCTCCCGTGAAAAGCACGATCCCGAATGGATGCGCGAGTTCCGTCTGAAGTCCTTGGAAGTTTACAATAATTCCCGGATGCCCCAATGGGGCCCCTCCATCGAGGGCCTCAATATGGACAATATCGTAACCTACGTGCGTCCGAATACCAAGATGCAGGGCAAATGGGAGGATGTCCCCGACGACATTAAGGACACCTTCGAACGACTTGGTATCCCCCAGGCCGAGCAGACTAGCCTCGCCGGTGTGGGTGCTCAGTACGATAGCGAGCTGGTGTATCACAATGTACGCAAGGAGGTCGAGGAGCAGGGCGTTGTTTATACCGATATGGAGAGCGCCTTGAATGGCCCCTATGCTGAAATGGTGAAGAAGCATTTCATGAAGCTCGTGCCGCCTTCCGACCATAAATTTGCTGCTCTGCATGGCGCAGTGTGGTCCGGTGGCTCCTTTGTTTACGTTCCGAAGGGTGTAAAGGTTGAAATCCCCCTGCAGTCCTACTTCCGCTTGAATGCAAAGGGCGCAGGTCAGTTCGAGCATACGCTGATTATCGTTGATGAGGGTGCCGACCTGCACTTCATCGAGGGCTGCAGTGCTCCGAAATATAATGTGGCCAATCTGCATGCTGGCTGCGTAGAGCTTTTCATTGGCAAGAATGCAAAGCTGCGCTATAGCACGATTGAAAACTGGTCCAAGAATATGTATAACCTGAATACGAAGCGCGCGCTGGTAGCAGAGGGTGGCACTATCGAGTGGGTCAGCGGTTCCTTTGGCTCCAACGTGTCCTACCTCTATCCGATGAGCGTGCTCAATGGTGAGGGTGCGCACAGTGAATTTACGGGCGTAACCTTTGCCGGACATAGCCAGAACCTTGATACTGGCTGCAAGGTAGTACACAATGCTCCCCATACTACCAGTATCGTTAATACCCGCTCCATCTCTAAGAGTGGCGGTATTAGCACCTTCCGTAGCAGCGTTGTAGTGACGAACAAGGCTAAGCATGCCAAGAGCTCCGTCTCCTGCCAAAGCCTGATGCTGGATAATATTTCCCGTTCCGACACTATTCCTGCGATTGATGTGCGTACTGCCGATGCCGATATCGGCCACGAGGCAAAAATCGGTCGCATTAGCGATGACGCAGTTTTCTACCTCATGAGTCGTGGCATCAGCGAGGAAGAGGCGAGAGCGATGATTGTCAGCGGCTTTGCGGAAAATGTTTCCAAGGAGCTGCCGCTTGAGTATGCTGTTGAAATGAACAATTTGATCAGATTAGAAATGCAAGGTAGCATAGGTTAAGCGTAAAGTATTTGTAGCTTTATGCGTCGCCTAGGTTAAAAGGAGAATATACATGGAAAATATTGAAATGATCGTTAACCAGCTGCCTGCACCCACCTGGAACCGCCTGCGTATGAACGAAAGTCGTGTTGCTGTGGGCATGCCCCAGGATGAGTGCGAGCCTAAGGTGGCTCTGCAGGGCAGTGTATGCTTAAATAAAAAACAAATCCCTCGCATTCCGGGGAAAAACTGCTGTGGCTGTGCGCAGGTCGATAACTGCCCGGTTAATGGCATTGATTTTGCAAAAATGCCTACGGGTATGGGTGACGAGCTAAAAGCTCTTGGCGAGGGCAATCGCATTCATCTCGTAGCGGATGCAGGCAATAGCACTGCTTCCGTAACACTGCGCTATGACGAGGGTCAAAGCTGCTTCAACCGTATCGAGGTTGAGGCGAAGCCCGGTAGCGAGCTGACGCTCTTCATGACCTATATTTCCACTGCCTCCGCGCAGGGTATGGCAGCTGTGCAGACGAAAATCGCCGCCGCCAAGGATGCGAAGGTGAAGCTTGTGCAGGTACAGCTTCTTGGTCATGATTTCGTACATCTAAACGATGTGGGCGCAGAGCTTGGTGCTAATGCGCGCTTTGAAGTGCTGCAGCTGCAGCTGGGAGCGAAGAAGGCCTATAACGGCGTACGCACGGAGCTCGTAGGCGATGGCTCCAGCTTTGATGCTGCGATTGCTTACTATGGCCGTGCAGGGCAGCATATTGATATGAACTTTATTGCTAATCACTATGGCAAGAAGACTGAATGCAATATGACTGCTGATGGCGTGCTCAAGGAAGGCGCGTTCAAAATTTACCGCGGCACCATTGATTTTAAAAATGGTAGTGCTGGCGCACTGGGCGACGAGAAGGAAACTGTGCTCCTGCTCTCTGATGATGTGGTGAACCAGTCCATTCCGCTCATTCTCTGTAGCGAGGAGGATGTACAGGGTAACCATGGCGCTAGTATCGGCAAGCTGGATGAGGACCTGCTGTTCTACATGATGAGCAGGGGCTTTAGCGAGAGCGACGCTATTGATATGATGGCGCGTGCGAAAATTGAAGGTATTTGCCGTCGCATCGACGACGAAGCAACGGTCCAATTAGTGGAGCGTTATTTGGAAGGAGTAATTGGCGATGGTGAATGAAAAGGATATCCTGAGCATAGATTTTAAGCAGGATTTTCCGCTGCTGGGCCAAATGGATGTGGCCTACCTGGATAATTCTGCTACTACACAAAAGCCTGCCTGCGTTATTGAGGCAGAGCGTGACTTTTATTTAAAGCATAATGCCAATCCTCTGCGTGGGCTCTATCAGCTCGCTATGGAGGCTACCGATGGCTACGAAAATGCACGTGTAGCCGTGCAGCAATTTATTAATGCGAAGTCCGAGGAAGAGATTATCTTCACTCGTAATACGAGCGAAAGCTTGAATCTCGTAGCTTATAGCTATGGCCTGACTAACCTCAAGGCCGGTGACGAAATTGTCATTACCATTATGGAGCATCATAGTAATATGCTGCCCTGGCGCATGGTGGCGCAGGCAACGGGCGCAGTTGTCAAGTATATTGAGTGTGAGCCCGATGGCAGTGTGAGCGAGGCAGCTCTCGAGGCTGCGATTACGCCGCAGACGAAAATTGTCGCTATGGCGCAGATTTCCAATGTGCTGGGTCGCCTGAACCCCGTCGAGAAGGCGATTGAGCTGGCGCATGCTGTGGGCGCAGTAGCCGTGATTGACGCTGCGCAGAGCGCACCACACATGCCTGTGGATGTGCAAAAGCTGGATTGCGATTTCCTAGCCTTTAGTGGACACAAAATGCTGGGCCCCATGGGTATCGGCGTGTTCTATGGCAAGAAGAAGCTCTTGAAAAAGATGCCGCCCTTCCTTTATGGTGGCGAGATGATTAACTGGGTAAGCCGTGAGACGCAGGAATATGCGCCTCTGCCGCATAAATTTGAAGCAGGCACTGTAAATGCCGCTGGCGCAGTGGGTCTGCATGCAGCAATTGACTATATCAATAAAGTGGGCTTTGAGACGATTGAAGCACGCGAAGCTGCGCTGACTAAGCTGGCCTTCGACGCAATGCAGGAGATTCCCGGCGTGCATATTATCGGCTCTGATAAGGCCGAGGAGCATAAGGGCATCATCACCTTTACTATCGACGGCGTGCATCCGCACGATATCGCAGCGATTTTTGATGCTGACGGCGTGAATATCCGCGCTGGTAATCACTGCGCGCAGCCGCTCCTAGACCACCTGGGCACGGGCTCTACGGCACGCATGAGTCTTGCGTTTTATAATACGGTGGAGGATGTGGAGCGCTTTATCGCAAGCTTAAAGACGATGAGGGAGAGAATGGGCTATGGCAGATAATAGAGCATTTTATAACGAGATTTTAATCGATCACAATATGCATCCAGGCCATAAGCACGACCTGCCCGATGCAGATATGGAAATGCGTGGCTATAACCCCACCTGTGGCGATGACATCACCCTGAAGCTGAAGCTGGACGGGGATACTGTAGTCGATGGCTCCTTTGTGGGCAGTGGCTGTGCGATTAGCCAGGCTAGTGCTGATATGATGCTCGACCTCGTACTGGGTAAGTCCAAGGATGAGGCGTTGCGCCTGTCCGATATCTTTCTGCGCATGATTAAGGGTACTGCCAGCGAGGAGGAAATCGACGAGCTGGAGGAAGCAGGTGTGCTGAAGGACGTGAGCCATATGCCTGCACGCGTAAAGTGCGCGGTGTTGGGGTGGCATACGCTGGAGCAGCTCTTAGGTGAGGAAGAAGAGTAGAATGAGAAATTAGCTTATCAGCAAGGCGAACTTTGAGATTTTAGCGAATGAGTTGTTGGAACAATAGAAATCGAGACACTGTTTGAGCGAAGCGAGTTTGGCGAGATTTCGTAATTGTTCCCAACGAAATGAGCGTAAAAATCGATGTGAGCCGTTGATAAGCTAATTGCGAATTCTTTTGTACAAAGAAAAGAGCTTTACTCAACCCCTCAGTCGCCTAGCGGCGACAGCTCCCCTTTGAAGGGGAGCCTCTCTAAAATTGAACAATAAGAAAAGCCTCGAGGTTAAACCTCGAGGCTTATTTTCTTAGGGACTATTTTACAATGACGATATTATTTGCCGGGGAAGAACGGCCATACCATCGGGATAACAACCAGGGAAACTACGAAGCAAACGATGATCAAGCCAGTGCCTGCTTTTACATAGTCCATGAATTTGTATCCGCCAGGGCCCAGTACCAGGGTGTTCGGAGGAGTACCAACGGGGGATGCAAATGCGCAAGATGCTGCAACTGCAATAGCCATCAGAACTGCTTTCGGGTCAGCGCCCAGGTTTTGGGAAATAGCGATACCAATCGGGCACAGCAGAGCTGCGGAAGCGGTGTTGGACATGAATTGGGTCAGGCCGCAGGACAGAACGAACAGAACGCCAGTTACTACCAACGGGGAAGGAGAACCGCCCATCAGACCAACGGTCCAGTCAGCGATCAGTTTGCCAGCGCCAGTTTTATCCATAGCGGAGGATACAGGCATCATACCTGCGAACAGGAAGATGGTTACCCAGTCGATGGAGGTGTAAGCTTGTTTTTCAGTCAAGCAACCGGTCAGAACGCAAATCAAAGCGCCGATAACTGCTGCCATTTCCAGGGTGATGCCTTTAATGCCAAGGCCCATTACCAGAACTACAGCTACCAGGATAGCACCAGAAACCATCATCTTGGTGTTGTTGGTTTCATTAGCTTCGATTTCTTGTTCGATTTCTTGGTCAGCGTCCAGCTCAGCTGCCGGAAGCAGATATTTACCAACGAACATCATGTACAGCATACCAGCGATGGAGATGGGCACACCAATCCAAGCGAATTCGAAGAAGCCAAAGGAAGGCAGACCAACGTTGCTCAGAGCGCCAGCAGCGATGATGTTAGGAGGAGTACCAACCATGGTGATGATACCGCCCCAACCGCAAGCAAATGCCAAAGGCATTAATTGACGGGAAGCAGGAATCTTAGCGGATGCGCAGATACCCAGAGCAACGGGCAGCAGGCAAGCAGCAGTACCAGTGTTGGACAGGAAAGCGGACAGAACGGTACCTACGGTCATCAGACCAAACATCAGGGAGTTTTCGCCAGTACCTACAGCGCTAACTACCTTGTTGCCGATGAATTGTGCCAGGCCAGTGTAGAACATAGCACCACCAACAACGAACATACCTGCGAACAGTACTACGGTGGAGTTAGCCAGACCGGAGAATACTTGTTTAGCAGGAATCAAGCCGAGCAGACCGCAAGCGATTGCGCCGCCCATAGCAGTAATTGCCAGAGGAATAAGTTCGGTTACGAAGAATAAAGCAACTACTGCTAAAACAATAAGACATTTTACAGCTTTAGACATGAAAAATCCTCCTTCTTTAAGAAGTGCATTGTGGTTATAACGTGATACCACACTCCTTGAAGAGAGATTTTTTTAATATTAAGTCCCCAAATATTAAAAAATATGCAGTTTTCAAAGAGCCGTAGTACCAAAATGATTTGTACCACAACTATATTGTAGTCGTTCAGGCTAGTTTTGTCAAGACTGTGACAATAACAAATTTTCTGTCAATTTATACTATATAGTAGCATTTACTTAATAAGAAAACCCCTAGATAATTTACTTATCTAGGGGTTCAGTTATGGGACTAGTTTAGTTTAGTAAATAATTCGGATTAGGAATTATTTGCCGGGGAAGAACGGCCATACCATCGGGATAACAACCAGGGAAACTACGAAGCAAACGATGATCAAGCCAGTGCCTGCTTTTACATAGTCCATGAATTTGTATCCGCCAGGG
>JAXEPX010000082.1:0-23869 GCA_034117325.1 Phascolarctobacterium sp.
ACTATGAGCTCAAAACCATATTTCTCAGCACTGTCCCGAAGTGTTACTACTGTGCCCTCGCCGCGAATGCCATAGGTAAAATTGCTTCCGACAACGAGGCAACTATAGCCAATAGCTGCGAGCTTCTTGAGGAAGATTGCAGGCTCAAGGCTTGCGACACTATGGTCGAAGGGGATGTCAATGAGCACATCTACGCCAAGTGAGGCTAGCAGTTGCTGCTTTTGCACAGGGGTGATGAGCGCTGGAGGCACACTGTCAGGGCGGAAGCAGGCAAAGGGATGGTTGCTGAAGGTGAAAACAGCTAGCTTAGCGCCGCTTTCCTCTGCTTTAGCCTTCGCAGTGCGGATGACGTCCATATGACCGCAGTGTAGCCCATCGAAGGTTCCCAACGCTACTACGCATGGCACAGCGTATTTATGCAATTGTTCTAATGAAGTGATAATGTCCATGAACAATTAAAATCCTTTAAAAAATTATACTAATATATATTTGATAAGTTTGGGTAGTATTTCTTTACAAAGCTAACGGAAAGGCTCCCCTTGCAAGGGGAGCTGTCGCCGGAGGCGACTGAGGGGTTGAGTAGCGCCCTTTACTTGCTTATTAGCGAAGCAGACTGAGGGGTCACGTTGTTTGGTTAAAACATTCGCAATTAGTTATCAAGCGCTCAGTGCGTCTTTTTTAACGCTCACTTCGTGGTGTTCAATAACGAAATCGCGATAAACTCGCTATCGCTCAGACAATATCGCGATTTCTATTTAACAATCCACTCGTTCGCTAAAAGCCGCAATCATTCGCTTATTGATTAACTAATTGCTCATTTTCCTTCCGAAGTTCATATCTCTCAAATATCTTCTCAGCCTGAACTTTTTCTTCAGAGCACTTGCCAATACCAATAAACTGACCATCGGGCCCGAGCAAAACTACTTCTCCATCAGCGGCACCTCTAACAGTGGTTCTAACCCCATTAGAAATTCTCGCTGCTTGCTTAGCAGTAAGCACAAGCTGTGGTAAATGGCTCACTGCAGAAAGAGGCTCTGCGCAACACTTCTCAGGCGCCTCTGCAATCTCCTGCAACGTATGCGCCTCATTTAAGAGATATGGCCCCACCTGGGTGCGCAGGAGGAAGCTCATCGTGCCACAGGTTCCGAGCGCAGTGGCGATATCCTCGCCCAGTACGCGAATATAGGTGCCTTTGCTGCACTCGACTGCAACGGTGAAAGAAACCCTTCCACCGCTTACGCGGTCCCCCTCCCCTTTAAAGGGAAGGCTTCCTTCTAATTCAGTTACTTCCAAATCAGGGAGGCTCTCTGAATTTTGCGGTCGCTGATAATCCAACAGCTCCAGCTTATAAATTTCAATAGGTCGCGCTTCGCGCTCTACCTCGATGCCCTGGCGTGCCAGCTGATACAGCTTTTGGCCATTGATCTTGATAGCACTGTACATTGGCGGCAACTGCATTTGCGGCCCGATGAACTGCGCTAGCACGGTGCGCAGCTCCTCCTCGCTGAAATCAGGTACTGGCATAGTCTTTACGACAGCACCGCTATCGTCGCCCGTATCCCGCTGCTCACCTAAGATGAACTCCGCAATATACTGCTTACGCCCTTCCACTGCATAGCTCAGTAGGCGAGTTGCAGAGCCTGCAAAAACAGGGAGCACGCCTGCCGCATCGGGGTCCAGCGTGCCACCATGTCCGATTTTTTTCGTATGTAGCGCCCGGCGTAAAAAGCCAATAACATCGTGGCTCGTCATACCAGGCGGCTTTAAAACATTAAAAATTCCATCCATAAGGTCTTACCCTTTAGACAAGCTGGCGCAGCTTAGCTAAAAGCTGCTCGCGTGCTTCCTCAACTGGTGCATAAATCGTGCAGCCTGCCGCACGAATATGACCGCCACCACCAAAGCCAAGCGCCACCTGGGCTACATCCACAGTTGCTGAGCGCATGCTCACACGCGTTACCTCAGGCTCCACGGCCTTAAACATAATCGCTACGTCTACGCCCTCCACATAACGAGGAATATTGACAAAACTGTCCGTATTCGCATCCTTATTATAAAGGTCGTTTGTGATGGTCAGATAAGCAATTTTACCATCAGCCTCAAAAGTCAGAGAAGGCAGCACCTTAGCCAAAAGCTCCGTCGACAAACGTGACTTCACGTCCAGCTTATCACTGAGCTCATTGGGCTGCACACCATGCTCTAAGAGCCATGCGCCTGCACGCATCGTCTTCGGCGTAGTATTCGCATAGCGGAAGGAGCCGCAATCTGTCATAATGGCTAAATAAAAGCAATCAGCCATCTCGCGATCAAGCGTCCATCCCATAGCTTGGAATAAGTCACACATAATCTCGCCCGTAGCTGCAGCTTTTGCATCAAGATACAGATAATCTGCAAAGCTAGTATTGGAAATATGATGGTCAATATTCAACAGCTGCTTAGCCTTCACTACCTCACTGACAATACCAATGCGATCATAGGAGCTAGCATCAATAACAACGAGCAAATCAGCCTCCACTTCACTATCAGGAATAGGACGCTTCACCAGCTCGATGTCAGGAATGAAGCTAAAGCTGCGATTAATTAAATCGTCACAATAAACAGTGACCTCTTTTCCTTGCTGACGCAAATAGCGTGCCAAGCCAATAGTGGAGCCCAGAGTATCTCCATCCGGGCTCACATGTGTGCACAACACAAGCTTTTGCGCTGCTAAGAGCATCTCACCGGTCTCTCGTAAAGAGAGCTCTTTACTCATTTTGACCAGCTTCTGCCTCAGCATCTTTATCAGCTAAGGTCTTTTCCTCTTTATTAATTTTGTCCAGAATGCTTTGGATATGAGCGCTGTACTCCATGGACTTATCCTTTTGCAGAATCAGCGTCGGGGCAAAGCGCAGGCGAATGCGTTTGGCAATCTCGCTACGCATAAAGCCCAGCGCCTTTGTCAATGCCTTCCAGGTTTCCTCCTGCTTGTCCTCAGGACCATACAGGCTCACGAAAACCTTGGCATAGCTCATATCGTCCGTCAGCTCCACACCCGTTACGGACACGAACTGAATGCGCGGATCCTTCACGTCGTGCAGCAGCATGTTGCTAATCTCATGTTGGATTGCTTCTTGGACTTTTTCTACTCTTAAACGTGCCATATATTATTTACTCCAATGTATCATACAGGCTGTCAATAAGGTCGTAGATGCGAGCAACGGCGACGACGGCGTACAGATTAGTACTCCTAGGAGCCGTTGTGAAGCAGATGCGGCCTTAGGGGCAGCCTCTTGTATAGAACTCAGTCTTTATTCTACAGCTACTTCTTCCATATCATAAACTTCAAATACGTCGCCTTCCTTGAGGTCACGATATTTCTCCAAAGTAATGCCGCACTCATAGCCTTGAGCTACTTCCTTCACGTCATCCTTAAAGCGACGCAGGGAGTCAATTACATCATCATGCAGCACAATGCCATCGCGGATAATACGTACCTTGGAGCTATTAGTTACCTTGCCCTCGAGTACATAGCATCCTGCAATTAGCAGCTTGGAAATGGTGATCAGCTGACGTACTTCAATGCGGCCTTGAACAACCTCTTTGAATTTCGGAGCAAGCATACCTTTAATAGCAGCCTCTACGTCGTTCAGAGCATCATAAATTACACGATAGGTGCGTACGTCAACCTTTTCAGTTTCAGCAGCCTTACGCGCATTAGCGTCAGGACGAACATTAAAGCCGATGATGAGCGCATTAGCTGCAGAAGCCAGCATGATATCGGACTCAGTAATAGCGCCAACACCTGCGTGAACAACAACAACCTTAACCTCATCATTTTTAATCTTCTCTAAGGAAGCCTTCAGAGCTTCGATAGTGCCTTGAACGTCAGCCTTAACTACGATGTTCAGCTCTTTGATGTCGCCCTCTTGGATGCGTTGGAAGAGGTCGTCAAGAGATACCTTAGCATTCAGCTTAATCTCGTCTTCCTTCTTCTTCGCAATACGTTTTTCAGCTACGCTGCGAGCAGTTTTTTCATCCGTGCTGTCGAGGATATCACCTGCAGCCGGTACATCGTTCAAGCCCAGTACCTCAACAGGGGTAGAAGGCAGAGCCTTTTTAACCTTTTCACCACGGTCATTAACCATTGCACGTACCTTACCAAAGCAGGTACCAGCAATGATAGTATCGCCGATGTGCAGGGTACCACGTTGTACCAGTACGGTAGCAACAGGACCACGACCCTTATCCAACTGTGCCTCGATGATGGTACCATGTGCGGGCAGATTCGGATTAGCTTTCAGCTCCTGCATTTCAGCTACGAGCAGAATCATTTCCAGAAGGTCGGTAATACCGGTCTTTTGATGTGCGGATACAGGAACCATGATGGTCTCGCCGCCCCAATCCTCAGGAATCAGGCCATGCTCAGCCAGCTGTTGTTTAACATGGTCGGGGTTTGCGCCCGGTCTATCCATCTTGTTAATCGCTACAATAATGGGCACCTTCGCAGCCTTAGCATGATTAATTGCCTCGATGGTCTGCGGCATTACACCGTCATCAGCAGCTACAACCAAAATAGCCACGTCAGTTACCTGTGCACCACGCGCACGCATTGCAGTGAAGGCTTCGTGACCAGGAGTATCCAGGAAAACGATTTGTTTGCCCTGATAATTTACTTTATAAGCACCGATATGCTGGGTAATACCGCCAGCCTCGCGTGCAGTAACATTGGTTTTACGGATTGCATCCAACAGAGAGGTCTTACCATGGTCTACGTGGCCCATAACAGTAATTACAGGCGGACGAGGCTGACGCTTCTCTTCCGGATCATCAACTTCAGGAATCTCGGTCGGGTCTTCTTCCGGAGCCTTTTGACCTACTTCTACACCGAAGTTATCACCAATTAATTGTGCAGTATCAAAATCGATATCTTGGTTAATGGTTACCATTACGCCCAGCATGAAGAGAGCCTTGATAACCTCATTTACTTCGCGTTTAATTAATTTAGCGAATTCTTGTACGTTAATAGATTCGCCAATTTCCACATAGGTCGGACGCACGATTTCCACCGGTGCAGCAGCAGCCTTAGGCGCATTATTCGGCTTACGGTTGCGGTTTACCGGCATTTGATGGCCGGCACTGCGGTTCGGACGGCTTTCCTTCGTTGCGTAGGAGCCCTTAACTTGCGGCTTTTCCTTACGGTTACGGTTTACAGCATTACGACCGGTCTTGGTTACCAGGTCAGCTCTGCTCTCACCACCCAGCTCGCTAGAACGTCTATCATTGCGGCTGTCGCTGCGACCATTATTGCGGTTGCCAGCGTTCATGCTGCGGCTCTCGCCATGCATGCCTTGTCCGCCCTGGCTCTTCGGTCCTACAAAGACGCCACCTTGACGGTTTTGGTTGCGATTATCGCGATTGCCCTGAGCGCCTTGACGGGGTCCTTGACCACCTTGGCGAGCACCTTGGTTATCACGATTTTGGTTGCGGTTATCACGGTTACCTTGGAAATCACGACCACCTTGGCGAGCGCCTTGATTGTCGCGGTTTTGGTTGCGGTTATCACGGTTGCCTTGGCCACCGTTACCTTGACGATTTTCCGGGCGGCCCTGGCCACCATTGTTATTGCGTTGATTTTGATTATTTTGCTGCATATTCCTCTGCCCATTATTCACTTTATTATTCAATTTTTGTTGCTGCGGCTGATTATTTTTCACAACTCCAGCTGCTGCCTGACGTGCAGGCTGCTCTTTCTTTTCAACCTTCAGAGCCGGTTTTGACGGCTCAGGCTTTTTATCATAGGCATTGTGGATTACAGCCATAACCTGTTCATCAGCGCCACTAAAATTCTTTTTGTCTAGATTATGCTTTTTCAACAAATCCAGAACTTCGTTAACGGGCTTGCCATAATCGGCTGCCACTTCATATATTCTTTTATTACTCATGCATCCACCTCCAGACTGATACAAGGGGATTTATTTTCCCAGTAGCATGCTGGCGAAGTTGCTATCCGTTATGCAAGCCGCGGCTCTTTGCCCCTTCCCCATGGCGCCTCCCAGCTCCCAACGGGTTAAAAGCTCTATAACCGGTACTCCAGCCTGCTCAGCTAAATAGCGTAGCTCCTTCTTGGAGTTTGGTGCGGTATCGGCAGCCAAAACAAGCAGCCTCGCACTACCAGCCTTTAAAGCGGTACGTACTGCGAAGTCGCCACTGACAACCTTGCCTGCCTTCTGAGCTAGCCCTAAAGCAAACGCTTCTTTATTGCTCGCCATGCTCCAAATCCTCCAAAAGCTGCTTCGTCACAGCTTCACTAATCGGCTTTTCTAAAGCACGCTCCAGACGTTTCTCCTTCACTGCTTTTATGATGCACTCCTTATTAGGACACACATATGCGCCTCGTCCATTCTTTTTTCCAGTTAAATCAAGGCTGATTTCACCTTCAGGGGAACGAACTATGCGCAGCAAAGCCTTTTTATCCTTCATTTCATTGCAGCCCACACATTTGCGCTGCGGAATTTTTTTAACCTTCATCATCTTTTATTCTGCTTCAACAGCAGCTTCTTCCTCACGAGCTTGGCTTTCACTCTTAATATCGATTTTCCAACCTGTCAGCTTTGCAGCCAAACGCGCATTTTGACCCTCTTTACCAATTGCTAAGGACAGTTGATAATCAGGCACGATTACGCGGCAAATTTTTTCATCCTCATTAATAGTAGTGCTAACAACCTTTGCAGGACTTAAAGCATTAGCTACATATTGAGCAGGATCCTCGCTGTATTTTACGATATCAATTTTCTCACCACGAAGCTCACTAACGATAGTTTGCACGCGCATGCCCTTGTGACCTACGCAAGCACCTACGGGGTCAACATTCTCATCTGCAGTGTAAACGCTGATTTTAGAACGCATACCCGGCTCACGAGCTACGGACTTAATTTCTACGATACCATCATGGATTTCCGGTACCTCCAATTCAAAAAGGCGTTTCAAGAGACCCGGATGAGTACGACTAACCATGATTTGCGGACCACCCTTAGTGGAACGCTTAACCTCAAGAATAAAGGTTTTCATACGATCATGATACTGATAAATTTCACCAGGAATTTGTTCATTCGGGGTCAGCACTGCCTCTACCTTGCCCAGGTCAATGTAAACGTTTTTATTTTCCATACGCTCGATAATACCGGTTACGATATCCTGGTTACGGCTTTGGAAACGCTCATAAACCTGGCCACGCTCTGCTTCACGAATACGCTGTACAACAACCTGTTTAGCATTTTGTGCAGCGATACGACCAAAGTTTTTCGGAGTAACCTCAGTCTCAACAATATCACCCACCATATAGCGAGGATCGATAACCTGAGCCTCCTCAAGAGTCATTTCCGTTTCATCCAGCGGTTCACCATCTACAACAGTACGTTGTGCATAAACATGAATTTCACCACTAGTTTTATTCATATCCACTCTAACAGTTTGGTTAGTGTTGGAATTTTTCTTATAAGCAGCAACCAAAGCATCCTCTACAGCCTGGTACAGGAGTTCAGCATCTATACCCTTCTCCTTGCCCAATTCTGCAATAGCTGCGATAAAATCTTGGTTCACTTAATACGCCTCCTATAATCTGTATTTTTAAAAATCAATATGCGGTCTAATTACCGAAATCAGCTTGCGTTCAATACGGTCAGGATTTTTAAACTCCTTACCCTTAATAATCTTTCTGACCCATACAGCTTCCTCGTCATGGGCATCCAAGTAACCCACAAGGCTCTTTACGCCTTCCCAAGGCGCGTAAAACATAATGTCTACCTTTGTGCCATAGGCTGCCTCAAAATCCTTATCCTTTTTCAGCGGTCTATCAATGCCCGGAGAAGAAACCTCCAGATAATATTTATCTGGAATAGGATCCTTTTCGTCCAGTACTGCAGTTAACTTCTCACTAACTAGCTGGCAATCATCTATCTCAACTCCGCCCGGCTTGTCAATAAAAATACGCAAATACCAGTCCTTTTCACGCACGTACTCCACATCCACTAGAGTCATATCAGTATCTACTAAAAGTGGCTCTACTAATGCAGTAATCAGCGCTTCTACCTCTTTCGCCTGCACAATTTTCACCTCCATATTCAATTTTATATTTAATTTTTTGCACAATAAGCGGAAAGAGCGGGTAATGAAACCCACTCTTTCACAAAGAAAACTTATACTTCTAAAATATATTATAGCATCATCCACAATTATTGGCAAGCATTAACTACTATATCTAGCGTATAATGTTAGCAAAAATGCAAAATCTAAGCAAAAAACATGTTAAAACTACAAGACTCAACCTTAGACTCTGCGTACACGGCAAAGAGACTGTAAATCATAGCCGCGACATTCAAGATAATTACGCGTAGCCCCGCTAATAATCAGAGGTACGCGTCGCAGCTCCTTAACATTTCTGCAGCCCAAAAGCAGCAGATATTTCGCCAGCTCGTCCGCCAAATTCTCGATATATGCCACAGCAGCCTCCACACCTTCTTCTATAACAAGGCGTAAAACGGGCGCTGTTACACCTACAGCATCAGCACCAAGCGCTAACGCCTTTACAAAATCGGAGGCAGTACGAATGCCGCCGCTTGCTAAGAGACAACGCTTGGAAGGCACTACCTGACCATCGATAAGAGACCAACAGGTGGGCAAGCCCCAGCCTGCGAAGTCACTGCTCAAGCTTTTACCACTACGCTTGGCTTCAATAGCAGGGAAATTGGTGCCACCGCTACCACCACAATTGAAGACATAAAGACCTGCTGCAAGCATTTGCTCGTACTGCTCCTTTGCAATTCCGCAACCCGTCTCTTTAACAATGATGGGCACTGGCAGCATCTCGAAAATGGCCTGCATATTTTTCAGCATACCACTATAATCCTTGTCTCCCTCGGTCATGCACAGCTCCTGTGCTGCATTTAAATGAAGCTCGAGAGCATCAGCCTCCACCATATCCACAGCCGCCAGAGCCTGCTCGGGCGTCACAAAGGCGCTCATATTAGCGAATACGAGACCATAGGGATTTTCCTGCCTTACAACCTCATAGCTCGTCCTGTCAGCGCCATCACAAACAGCACCATACTGGGAGCCAACGGCCATGCCAACCTGACAAATTTGGGCAACCTGCGCCAGCTTGCGATTAATATCGGTCACCGCACTTGTGCCACCAGTCGCAGCATCAATAAAAAAGGGCAAACGTAACCGTTTGCCCAAAAGCTTCACCGATATATCAATGTCTGCCGGAGCAAGCTCCGGCAGACAATTGTGTACAAACTGCAGATCGGCAAAATGAGTCATCGCGGGGCCATCGCCAAGCTCTAAAGCATATTTAATATGTTCAAGCTTACGTTGTTCGCGCTGCATCATTTACTCCTCTTATTTTTCCAGGCTTTCCAGCTGTTCGGACAGGTCTTGGGTCAGAGAAGAGCTCTTTTTGCCCATGTAGGAACGATATTCGTTCTTTTCAGCGTCACGTTTAACCTTGGAGATGGACAGGCCAATCTTCTTGCTTTCGAGGTCCATTTTAATAACCTCAGCTTTAACAACTTGACCCAGCTCCAGAGCATCGTCCGGTTTAGCAATACGCTCTTGAGCGATTTCGCTAATGTGAACCAGACCTTCAACCTTGTCGCTCAGTTTAACGATAGCGCCGAAGGGCAGGAAGCGAACTACTTCTGCTTCAACGATGTCGCCAACATTGAATTGACCAGCTTCTACCTTCCAAGGATCTTCCAGGGTAGCTTTGATGGACAGAGCAACGCGTTTGTTTTCGCGGTCGATTTTCTTAACCAGAACGGTTACTTCGTCGCCTTCACCAGCAACGTCAGCAGCCTTTACATTGCGGTCCCAGGACAGCTCGGTGTTGTGAACCAAACCTACCAGACCAGCGCCAACTTCTACAAACAGACCAAATTCTGCAACCTTAACAACCTTGCCGGGCAGTACATCGCCTTCTGCAACAGATGCATAAGCAGCTTCTTCAGCAGCAGCACGAGCTTCTTTACGAGCTTGTGCTTGAGCTTCCTTCTGCTCCTTCCAAGCTTTAGCTTTAGCTTCACGCTCAGCCTTCAGCAGGTCGCGGCGAGAAACAACAATGCGTTTTTTCTCCAGATCAACTTCGATGATTTCAGCTTGCAGCTCTTGGCCGATGTACGGAGTGAAGTCTTCTACACGGCGCAGTTCTACATGGCTAGCGGGCATGAAGCCTTCAACGCCTTCAACTGCAACTGCCAGACCAACGATGTTTTTAGCTTTGTTTTTGATGATGCGCAGTACTTTAACAGTAGCTTCGCGTTTTTCACCTTCAGCCAGCTCAGGAACGTTTTTCCAAGCTGCATCGCGTTCAGCTTTAACCTTGGACAGACGAACGAAATCGCTCTTAGTGCTGCCAGGGATAACCTTAGCTTCAACTTCATCGCCAACTTTGATGGTAGCCATCAGTTCTTCAGGAGCTACAGCCGGGTTCCATTCAGCATAAGTGATTAAGCCATCATGTCTATAACCAAAAGCTACGTAAACGCCTTCTTTATCCAATTGAATAACGGTGCCGTTAACAACTTTGCCCGGATAAACCTCTACCTCCATACTTTCATTGAGCATGCTTTCAAAATCCATGTTTTCCATTGCTATAATAGCCTCCTTAATTAAACGGTCAGGAGTCGATGCTCCAGCCGTGATTCCAATTTTATTACAACCTCGAAGCATATCCGCAGTCAGCTCACTGGCAGTTTCGACATGATATGCTTTGCTTGCATAGTCAGAAACGAGCTCATAAAGATGCCTCGTATTTGCGCTATTTTTTCCGCCGATAACGATGACAGCGTCCGACTCCTGAGCTAGCTTCACAGCTGCCTTTTGTCTTTGGCTTGTCGCTAGGCAAATAGTGCGCTCCACGCGGTACTCACCAGGTCGTTCCTGTTGCAATGCTTGCAATATATCCTCGAATTTGCTCAGCTCAAAAGTCGTCTGGATGATGACTCCATAACGCTCCTTGTGCGGAACACATGAGATATCTTTTATACATTCGATACAGATAGCCGATTTTCCTGCCCATTTTAAAATACTTTTTACTTCTGGATGATTTTTTTCTCCAACTATGATAGGAAAGTAGCCATCTGCTGCTGCCTGAGCAGCTTTTTGCTGGGCCATTTTGACATTTGGACAGGTTGCGTCCAAAATTTTAAGCCCCTTTTGCTCCGCCTCAACGTAGACCTCTGGTCCAACGCCATGGGAACGGATAATCACTGTTTCACCAGGACGAAATTCGTCCAGACTGTCCCTGCAGGCAATTCCCTGCTGTGCAAGTTCATTAATCAGCTGCGGATTGTGAATCAGCGGACCATACGTCCCACCCTTGGCGCGCTCAGCCGCCGCCTTTTGCGCCAGCTCCACAGCACGCTTCACACCGTAGCAAAAGCCACAGTACTCTGCAACCTTAATTTCCATTATGCCTTCTCCCCCGCCTGCAGCATCGCAATATGCTGCATCAGGTTTTCCGTCATGTCATGCAAGAATTCTTTATTAACCACTGCATCCACCGGGAAATAAATCGGCTTGCCAAAGCGGACAGTAACCTTGGGCCAAATTCTTCCCTCACGGCGAAAGTCAGTACCAATAACGCAGCAGGGCACGATAGTTGCCATGGCCTTGGACGCCATCATCAGTGCTCCAGGTTCAGCCTTACCAAGCTTACCCGTCTTACTACGTGTACCCTCGGGGAATATCGCTAAAACCTTATTGTCCTTCAGGATATCAATACCATGCTTAATAGCAGCACGGTCTGCGCCACCACGGCGCACAGGAAACGCCCCGAGAATCTTATATAAATCACCTAAAATCGGTACGAAAAGCTCCTGCTTAGCCATAAAATGCACCTTGCGCGTAGCTGCCACACCAATCACAGGCGGATCTAGTAAGCTTAAATGGTTGCTGGCGATAACCAGCGGACCTTCCTTAGGAATGTTCTCCTCGCCCTCGACATGCAAGCGCAAGCCAATGGCAAAGAGTACCTTTAAAATAACCTTAGCTATTGCGTAAATCATTGCGCTCGCTCCTCAACTAAAGCGATGATCTTTGCAGTCACCTGCTCGATATTCATAGCAGAGGTATCAAGATAAAGCGCATCCTCTGCTTGACGCAACGGGCTAATTGCGCGCTCACTATCCTGCTTATCGCGGCTGGCAATATCAGCCTTAAGCTGCTCCAGCTCCACAGCCTCACCCTTAGCAACGAGCTCCTTGTAGCGACGCATAGCACGCTCCTCCACCGTAGCGGTAAGGAAAATTTTCAGCTGCGCATTCGGGAAAACTACAGTACCGATATCGCGACCATCCATCAGCACGCCACCAGTCTCGCCCATGCGGCGCTGCTGCGCCACCATAGCCTCACGCACAGCCCCAATCGCTGCTACGCGGGATACATTGGCCGTGACCTCCGTGCTGCGGATAGCACTAGTAACCTCAGTGCCGTCCACAAAAACGCGGTTCACATTGGCCTCCGGCTTGAATTCTATCACCATCGTGTGCGCCAGCTCACTAATGAAGCCTTCGTCAAATTCCTTGCCAGTTTGCAGGAACTTCCAAGCCACACTGCGGTACATAGCTCCGGTATCGATATAGGCATAGCCCAGCTTTTCAGCAACCAGCTTCGCAATAGTGCTTTTGCCGGCACCTGCAGGACCATCAATAGCTACTACGATTTTTTTCATCATCAAAACCACACTTTATAGTTTATTCTAGTCTTCTTGGTAAGCTGCTGCCAGACCTGCGGCATAACCACTGGAAAAAGCAGCCTGTAGATTAAAGCCACCTGTATAGCCATCCACATCCATGACCTCACCTGCAAAATAAAGGCCACCGATGAGCTTGGACTCCATGGTCTTCGGATTAATCTCCTTCACGTCCACACCACCTGCAGTGACAATTGCCTCCGCAATGGGTCTTGTGGCAGTAATGGGCACGGCAAAGCATTTCAGCGTATTTACTAAACGTTGACGCTCCTCCTTAGAGACCTGATTAATGAACTTTTCTTCATCGAGAAAAGCCATATCCAAAACAACAGGAATCAGCCTTTGCGGCAGTAAATCCTTGAGACCATTGACAAGCTGCTTACGGCTATACTGCGTAAAATCACGCTGCACACGCGCATCCAGCTTCTCGCGGCTCAGTGCCGGCTTTAAATCTATGTTCAGCTCCACTTCCTTGCCCTCAGCCAGCGCCTTAGACGCCAGATTACTCAAGGACAGGATAATGGGACCGGAAACACCAAAATGCGTGAAGAGCATCTCACCAAACTCACTGCCCAGCTTCTTACCATCAGCCAGCAGCGTCGCTTCGACATTTTTCAGGGAAAGCCCCTGCAGCTCCTCAATATAGGGATAATCACTCTCAAGAGGCACTAAAGACGGCTTCAAAGGGATGATTTTATGTCCTACCTTCTGCGCCAGCTTCGCGCCGCCGCCATCGCTCCCGGTACCAGGATAGGAAGCACCACCGGCGCACAGAATCACTGCGTCAGCGTTATACACGCCGTTCACAGTCTTCACGCCGTAGGCCCTGCCCTCGCGCACGAGAAGCTCCAGCACCTTCGTATCGGTCAGCAGCTTGCCCCCGGCCTGAGTGAAAATTTTCACCAGCGTATCGACGACATCCTTCGCCTTATCGCTCACCGGGAAGACGCGATTGCCTCGCTCCACCTTCGTCGCGAGACCATTTGCCTCTAACATATCTACTATATCATCATTTGTGAACTTATGTAAAGCACTATTTAAAAATCTTCCGTTTCCGGGCAGATTTTTTATGATTTCGGGCAATTCTCCGGCGTTTGTAATATTGCAACGGCCCTTGCCCGTGATCAGCATCTTCTTGCCGGGCTGACGCATTTTTTCTAAAATAGTCACTTCAGCCCCGTTTTGCGCTGCGGTAATGCCTGCAAGTAGTCCTGCCGCACCACCACCGATAATCAGCACGCGTGTCATAATTTAGCCGCCTTCTTCAATGCCGCCAGCTCGCCTTCAGTCAGCTCACGGAATTTGCCACGACCGAGATTGCTAAGCGTCAAGGGACCCATCTTAATACGCTTCAAGTCGCGCACAGGGAAGCCAATGGCGTCGCACATGCGGCGCACCTGACGATTGCGCCCCTCATGAATCGTGATATCAAAAAGCGTGAAATTATGCTCATGCTCATAGCTACGCAGATTCACCACTGCCGGCGCCGTCATGCCATCTTCCAGCTTCACGCCAATGCGCAGCATGTCAAACTTTTCATCCGGCACAATGCCCGGCACCTTGACTAAATATGTCTTATTGACCTCATGGCTCGGGTGCATCAACGCCTGCGCCAGAGCGCCATCATTAGTTAAAAGTAACAGGCCCTCAGTATTGTAATCGAGGCGCCCTACCGGGAATACGCGCTCGGGCAAGTCCTGCACGAAATCCGCAATACTGCGGCGATTTTCCGGATCGCTCATCGTCGTCACTACGCCACGTGGCTTGTAAAACATATAGTACACCTTGCCCTCAGCCTTGATGGGTTTGCCATCGACGGCAATGCGCACCTTATCGGGGTCAAATTTACTGCCCAGCTCGGTGACTACCTTGCCGTTCACGCGGACGCGACCTGCGGTTATAATCTTTTCTGCTTCGCGGCGGGAGGCAACACCTGCGGCCGCAAGGATTTTTTGTAAACGTTCTTCCATGTATGTAAAATTCCTTTATTTATAATTATATGAATTTATATGCTGACTGAGGAATTGTCCCCTGTCTCTTCTAAATCAAGCACTTGCTGCACGATTTCTTCCTGCTCGAGCGGCACACTCTCTAGCGGTGGCAGCGCCTCCAACGAAGCGAGACCAAAAACCGTCAGAAACTTCTCCGTCGTCGCGTAAAGAATCGGGTTACCGAGCGCCTTCTTGCGTCCTGCCTCCGCGATAAGACCGATGTCTAGTAATGTATTTACCACACCATCCACCTTCACACCACGAATAGCCTCCATTTCAGCACGCGTAATAGGCTGCTTAAAGGCAATAATCGCAAGCGTTTCCATGGCTGCATTAGTCAGCTTAATTTCCTTCTTGCGTGCTAACGCACCCACAAAATTATAATGTATAGGCTTCGTTACCAGCTGATAGCCCTCGCCCACTTGGCGCACCATCAGCCCGCGGTCCTCTGCTTCATAAGCATGCTCCAGCGTTGATAATAATTCCCACACCTGAGACTTTTCAACCTGTAGGATTGAGGCTAGCTCACCCACACTTATGGGCTCACCAGCGGCAAAAAGCACTGCCTCCAGAGCGCCCACCATTTGCTCATGATACATGCACTGCTTCCTCCTGTTGTTGATTATGTTTCGTAAAAATGTAAATAGGCGCAAAGGCCTCCTTTTGGCTAATCGTCACCAGGCCCAGCTTCAAAAGCTCAAGCACACCTAGAAAAGCAGCTACCTTCTCGCCTGCCTTCCCCGTCTGGAACAGCTCATTGAGCAAAAAGCCCTGTGGCTGCACCTCTAAGCGCTGCAAAATCGCAGCCATCTTCTCCTGTACGCTAAAAGCCTGTGGCTCGATATAAGCCAACTGCCTTTCGCTACCACGTAGCACATTTCCTAGAGCCTTTAAAAGCTCACTCACTGGATAGCTAGGGATAGTACGCTCCACTAGATTGGCAAACATTCCCTCGCGCTGACCATAGCGATCAGCCTGCTCCTTCAAATAACGCAGCTTCACAACAGCTGCCTTAATGCGTCTATACTCTATCAGCATCTCCACCAGCTGTTGGCGCGGGTCAGCCTCTTCCTCATCCTCAGGACGCTCTTCCTTGGGTAGAAGCATACGGGATTTAATCTGCAGCAGCGTCGCCGCCATCACGAGGAATTCACTGGCCAGCTCCATATCGAAATCCTGCAAATTGCGTAGATATGCGATATATTGCTCCGTAATTTCCACAATAGGAATATCGTAAATATCAACTTTATTCGTCTCGATTAAATGCATTAATAAATCGAGCGGGCCTTCAAAGGCCGTTAGCTTTAAGGCAATATTATTCATCTTCGCTAGCCCTTAAAAAACAATGGCTAGGATACTCCGCACGAGGTACAGATAACCATTGGCCAAGGGATTTATAATCATACCGGTAATACCAGTGAAAACTAGCGCAATAAGAATGTAGAAGCCATAGCGGTCGACTACATCATTAAATTGCCAGGACTGCTTCGCCGGCAGCAGCTCACTCACAATACGGCTGCCATCAAGTGGTGGTATAGGAATGAGATTAAAAAAGGCGAACCAGACGTTATAAAGCTGCATCCAGAACAGGAATTGGTACATACCATTGCTCAGCATACCCATACGACCCAAAAGAGCCATCAGTAACGCAGCTAAAAAGCATAGAAATAGATTAGCAGCCGGACCAGCAAAGGAAACCTTTAGAATGCCCTCACGACGATTACGAAAGTTATTCGCGTTGATGGGCACGCCCTTCGCCCAACCGAAGCCAGCTACAACGAGCAGCACAGCGCCAATAGGGTCCAAATGCGCCATAGGGTTAAAGGTCAAGCGTCCCATATAGCGCGGCGTAGGATCACCCATGCTATCAGCACATTGCGCGTGCGCATATTCATGTATGGAAATCGCAAACAGCAATGCCGGAATGCGAAAAATCATCGAGCCAAAATCGAGCATTATGTCCTCCAAGAAACACTTATCAATATTACTATTATACTACATCCTGCCCGCTTTCGTCAAAAGAAAAAGGAATCACCACAATAAAGATTATGGCGATTCCGTTAATTTCCTGTTATTTACCTGTGAAAACTGCAGCACGTTTCTCGTAGAAGGCAGCTATACCCTCCTTGCAGTCCTCCGTACCCATCAGGAGCGGTTGCGTTGTTTCCTCAATGTTCAAAACCTCATCAAGGGAAAGAGCTGTATCATTAAGATATTTCTTCGTCAAGCCGATAGCCAGCGGTGCGCTATTAGCTAGACGTGTAGCCATTTCATAAACCTTATCCTTCAGGAATTCATCCTCAATAACATCATTAAGCATGCCCAAACGTTCAGCAGTCGGTGCATCAATCAGATCGCCAGTGAACATCAGCTCCTTAGCCTTGTGCAGACCAATAGCGCGCGGCAAGAAATACAAACCACCACAATCAGGAATCAAAGCTACTTTAGCAAAGCTTTCACCGAATTTAGCTTTATGAGAAGCGTAAATCAAATCGCAGGCCAGCATCAGGTTCACGCCTGCACCCGCAGTAACGCCATTAACCCATGCGATAACAGGCTTTTCAATAGTAGTTATGCGTTTGGCAACAGCACCAACCTTCGCAATGAAGCTCTTCTTAGCAGCAGTACCCTCGAGACCATTCAAAAAGCTCAAGTCGCCACCTGCACAGAAGGCTTTGCCATTACCCGTGAGCACGATGCAACGTACTGCCTCATCATTTTCAGCTTTGGTAAGAGCATCATGCAAGCCGTTGATTAAACCATCATTCATCGAGTTCAAGCTCTTAGGACGATTCATAGTGATAGTCGCGATACCATTTTCTACTGCATATAATACTGCTTCTTCCATGGGGAACAACTCCTTTTGCCGATATTTTTAAAGCTAAATTTATTATATCACAATTTTGCACTTTTGCTAAGTAGGAAAAATTTTTTCTTGTTTTAGGAAACGTAATCCACATTGTTCTTCACCTGCTCTTGTTTTTTCGAAAGTAGCATTTCATCAGATGATACCCTTATGCTTTAGCATAGCTATGGAAGCCTGCATAGTTTGCATACCAGCTCGAGCTCCTGTTTGCAAATAGGATTGTAGCTGATGTGTCTGTCCCTCGCGAATCAAATGGCGTACTGCATCAGTTGCGAGCAAAAGCTCAAACGCCGCCACTCTTCCCTGACCATCCAGCCGTGCCTGCAGCCGCTGACACGCCACAGCCAAAAAGCATTCAGCTAATTGACTACGCACCTGCTGCTGATTCTGCGGCAACATGTCCAAGATACGATTAACGCTACTGGTCACATCCTGTGTATGCAGTGTTGCTAATACTAGGTGTCCTGTTTCTGCTGCGGTTAGCGCAATACTCATCGTCTCACTATCTCGCAATTCTCCTACGAGAATAACATCAGGGTCCTCACGCAAAGCACTACGTAAACCATTAGCAAAGCTACTTGTATCCCGTCCAACCTCACGCTGATGAATAAGTGCCATTCCCTTAGGATAGGTATATTCTATAGGGTCCTCCAGAGTAAGAATATGCACAGCACGCGTAGCATTAATTTTTTGCACAAGAGCTGCCAGGGTAGTCGATTTGCCGCTTCCCGTGCTGCCTGCTACCAGGACGAGCCCTCGCTCCTGCTGCATTAGCTGCACTAGCTTATCCGGTAGGCCCAGCTCCTCAGTGCTAGGTACATTATTTTGCAAAAGACGGATAGCCATAGCATAGTGCTCGCTCTCACGATAAATATTAAGTCGATATCGCTCTTCGCCCCAGCACCAGGCACAATCAGCCTCACCAAGCTGCTCCAGCTGAGTCCTTACTGAAGTAGGCAATAAAGCTATAAATTCATTAAACTGTTTATGGCTTATTGCTTCCTTGCTAAAGGCTTCAAGCTTGCCCATAATGCGCATAATGGGCAAGCTATTTGTAGTTAAATGAATATCACTAGCCCCACATTTTCTCGCCTCGCTAAATAAATCAGTGAACATAATCCCCCTCCTTAGCAATGCCTGCTCGCAAAAGCTCTGCGACAGTAGTTTTTCCCGCAAGCACCTTGTCTACTCCATCCTCGAACAAGCTACGCCAGCCCAAGGTAGCCGCATGACCAAGTAGTGCAGCTTTGCCTGTTCCGGCACTAATTAAATCAGCCATATAGTCATCCACCAGTAAAAGCTCCTGCACAGCTAAACGCCCTTTATATCCAGCGCCATGACAATGCTCACAGCCAATTCCTGTACGCAAAACAAGCTCCGTATTCTTAGGAGCATTTAGATAATTTTGCTCCAACAATGTAGCTTGACGTTGTGTATTACATTTAAGACACAGCCTTCTTACTAAGCGTTGAGCCAATACTCCTCGTAATGCAGCAGCCAACAAATAAGGCTCCACTCCCATATCTAAAAGTCTTGCAACTGCACCCACCGCACTATTTGTATGTAGCGTACTAAATACTAAATGCCCTGTCAAAGCAGCCTGCACCGCCATATTTGCTGTTTCTGAATCACGAATCTCACCCACCATAATAATATCCGGATCCTGTCGCACAAAGGCTTTTAATCCTGTAGCAAAATCAAGCCCTGCCTTACGATTTACTGCAACTTGATTTATGCCAACTAGTTTATACTCAACTGGATCCTCTATAGTAACTAGGTTAAGCCCTTCCTGCTTTAGCTCCCCCAGCGTAGCATAAAGGGTAGTCGTTTTGCCACAGCCTGTCGGCCCCGTAATCAATATAAGACCATTGCCGCTAGAACAAAGTCTACGATAGGCGAGTAAATTTGCTTCGCTCATTCCTAGCTCATCTAGGCATAATAGTCCTTGCTCTTGGTCCAAAAGCCTAACTGCCATTTTTTCACCTTCGATTGTAGGCAAGCTCGCTAAACGTAAATCTATAGTTTTATTATTGACGGACAATTGCCAACGCCCATCCTGCGGTAAACGTTTTTCCGCTATATCCATCCCCGACTGAACCTTGAGCTGGGTTAACAAGGTACTATAGCTTGCCCAAGGCAAGCGACAAAGCTCCTCTAAAAGCCCATCCACGCGTAGTCGTACACGTACCTCATGCTCAATTGGTTCAATATGCAGGTCACTAGCTCCTGCATGTACAGCCTCCTCTAGTAAAACCTGTGCTAGCTTGCCGCTATTACTTAATTCCATAATATCCTCCTTGAAACACTTTGATGAAACGATGCCAAACATAAAAAACGCTTGTGGCCTAACTTATCTCGTACATTATTATTTTAACACAAAATCTTCTTACTTCAATACTTTTGTACTATTTTTCTGATTTTTTATAATATTCTATTGCATTCTGTCCTAAGATAAGTTACAATATGGTTGATGCATCAAGCTTACTTACAAAGGAGAATCTGTAGAATGCTCAAGCTACGCACACTCTTTACCTATGGCTTCACATTTTATCTACTAGCTATAGCGTCTATTCTGCAAGCACAGGAAATAGATCGTAATCCCTTTCAGCCACCCCATTTAGTAGCTAATAATACTTCGTCAATAGCTAACAATTTTTCTCATACTTCGCCCATCCTCCCACCTTCCCTCGTAAAGGTCCATCGTTTAAGCTATGCTCAAGCTCCAGAGCTCGTACAAGGGTTACGTGAACTCTTTACAGGTAGGCTTAGCGTAGACAAAAGCACTAACAGCATTATCCTTCAAGGCACCGCAGAAGAACATCGCCTTCTCAAGGAAATGCTGCAATCACTGGATATTGCCACAAGCCAAGTCACTTTAGAAGCTAAAATCATCGCTCTAAATAACGAAGATAATAAGAATCTTGGCATCAATTGGAACTGGGATACTATTCCCCAACGAGAGACAAGCTCCGATACAGATGATACCGATACCAGCTCCAGCGATAGTAATTATGGTGGTAATTTCAAGTTTTGGCGTGGCTATGCATTTCGTTTCAACGCTACACTAAATGCACTTATTAGTCATGGTAAAGCTAAAATACTTGCTAAACCATGCATTATTACTATCCCTGGGCGTCAGGCTAGTATTTTTATTGGTGACCATATCCCGGTACAGACAGAGAAGCATGACAATAGTGGAAGCTACACAGCCACAGAATATGTTGATGCCGGTATCAAACTACAATATACCCCCATTATTAGTCAGGACGGCAAAATGATCACTGCTCAAGTGCATACAGAGGTAAGCACACCTACACTTATAAGCGAGCTCAAAAATTACCGCATTACGAGCCGTACAGCAGATACCCATGTGCGCATGTACAGCGGAGAAACACTCGTTATTGGAGGTCTCATCAACGAAGAAGAACAAAACACGCTGCAAAAAATCCCCTTCCTAGGCGATATTCCCCTAATAAAGCATTTCTTCCGCAATCATACGAAGAAACGCAGCAAGGTTGAGGTCATTCTTCTCCTTACCCCACACATCAGCGCAGCAGGACAATCACCAGCAATCTATCAAGGGGTTGAGGGGAATGATAAATAATTAATAATTTACTTGTTCTTTATGCGCATAATGTGTATAATAAAGGAGAGTCCTATGAGATTTAAAGAAGTAGAAAAAATACTCTTAAAGGATGGATGGACACTAAAAACAGTTCGAGGATCTCATTATCAGTACGTTCATCCTCTAAAGATTGGTAAAATTACAGTACCCAATCATAACGGAGATTTAGATAAACGTACTGTTAAATCGATATTTGCTCAAGCTAAAATTAATTATGATGACTTTAATTGAAGTCTATTCGAGGTGTTAATATGAAAAAACTTCTCTACCCTGCGTGCTTTTACCCTTGTGAAAATAAACTAGGTGCTTACACTGTTGTAATCCCTGATCTGCCTGGCTGCCTTTCAGAAGGTAATAGTTTAGAGGATGCTATTTTTATGGCGACAGACGCTGCCTCTGGATGGATTTTAACGCAAATGGAGGATGGCCTTATTGTTCCTAAGGCGTCCGATATTAAAAGTGTAGTACCTGACTCTCCTGATGGTTTCGTTAATTTACTTATAATTGACATTGAAGCTTATGCCGAAAAATATGGTGAAAAGGCTATCCGCAAAAACCTTACTATCCCAGCATGGCTTAATACCTTTGCTGAGAAAAATAATATAAATTTTTCTAAAGTCCTACAAGACGCCTTGTTTTCCATGTATCAACAAAAGCAAGAACTGATAGCTAAGTAAAGTAAAAATCAAATAGCTTACAAAAAAACTGCACCTTCTCCCGACATTGTCAGGAAGAAAGTGCCGTTTTTATTTTTAGAATTTATTTTTTATTAGGCTTAGAAGCTGTATTCAGCACCTACGATGAAGCGACGGGATTGAGCGGGGTATTCATAAGAGCCATTATAATATACACCAGCTCTTTCAGCATATGCTTTATTAAACAAGTTATATCCTTTTGCAAAAATATTCCATGCCTTATCAGGCTTATAAGACACAGCCATATCCATGGTAATATAACTTCCGTCAACAAATGCATTCTCATAGGTAGATTTAGATACTCTACGAGTGTCTAGGCCATTAGCAGCGCGTAAAGTTACACTAGCATTCCATTTCTCATTATGATAACGAGCTCCCAAGCGATAGGTATTAGGAGCATAATTGATGTCCCTTACAAATCCCTCGCCATCATTCATATCATCACGAACCTTAACATAGGTATAAGAAGCCTCCAAATCCCAGTTATCATTTAATTCATGACTTACACTAAGCTCCAAACCTTTTTTCTTTTGCTTAGCAACATTACTAGAATACCACATGTCATCTCCATCAGATGCCCAACTAATCGCATCCTCTAAATCACTCTGGAAATAACTGATATTAACATCAGTCTTATCATTCAATTTTGTACCATAGCCGACAGTCCAAGTATCACCTTTTTCAGGTTTTAAATAGCGATTTCCCATCATAGGATCAAACAAATCGGTGCCAGTAGGAGCCTTAAACACTTGACCCCAATTAACATAAGCGTGGCTTGCTTCGTCAAATTTCTTATTTAAACCAGCACTCATGGTAGTTTTATCACCAGCATAATTATGGTCATCATAACGTACGCCAGCATTTAAGGTCCAAGAAGGAATAAATTCCCAGGTATCATTAATAAAGATAGCCTTATTACTCAAATCTTCACTATAACCTATACGAGCACCAGTCCATGAATCATCTTGAAGGTTTTCAATGGAAGATTCCCTCCAAGAAGCGCCAATAACTAAGGTATTATTATCAGCTGTCTTTAAAGCCTGCTGGAGATCTACACCAAAGGTCTTTTCATCTACATCTCCCCACAGAGTACCGTTTGCAGTACTTGTGCTAAGATAATTGTATTGATTGCGATAAATTTGGATATAACCTTCATCACTAGAATTTATGGTCCAGTTCAGTTTAGTATAGAAATTATATGCTTTCTTTGAATTCTTACTATTGCCATAGTAATTATACATAGTACCACTGCTAAAGCCATCGTATTTATCAAACTCATAGCCAAATTCAATATTACTTTTATCGTTAAAATCTTGAGTAATCTTAAGGGCTACTTTCTCCCCATCCATACTAGAATTTTCTGGCCATCTTTTAGTAGCTTTATCTGCAACATCTTTATATTTATAATAGCCTTGTTTATATTTAGAAGCATTTACAGAAATACTAGTTTTGCCTTCTCTGATGGAATACATAGCTTTGGCATCTCTTGTTTGATTGGATCCAAATGCCATAGATACTTTACCACTTGTATGATCAACTTTTTTAGTAATAATATTAATTACGCCACCAACTGCATCAGAGCCATATAAAGCACCACCAGCACCTTTTAAAACTTCAATGCGCTCAATATTGCTTACATCAGGCAATAATCCCATATCATAGGACGCTCTACCAGAAACACCACCAGATGCCATTTCTAGTCTTCTGCCATCTACCATTACCAGAACTCTACTATCACCATTTAGAACAATAGCTTTTTCATATGCACCAGAACCAGTATCCATAACAGCAGCACCAGGAATGTCTTTGATTACCTCAGCAACATCCTGATAGCGTCTGCTCTCAATCTTCTCTGCATCAATAGTAGTAACATTCGCCGGAGTATCAACCTTTGCAGTTTGGGTGCGGCTAGCAGTAACCACATACTCATCCATAGCAAATTCCATATTATCTGCAGGTGCA